>JADHWE010000100.1 GCA_016783675.1 Kiritimatiellia bacterium | reverse complement strand
GCAATTCGCTTCTCCTCGCGCACTTGGGAGTTGGGAGTTCCTTGTTGGATATTGGATATTGGAAAGAAGTTCGAGATCCGCCAAGGACGCAGACTCATGGACACAAGATCGCTAGGCGTCAACATTTGAACGTTATCAAAATATTTGGGGTTTGTGAGGGCCGCGTTGTGAGGGCGGCGTTGTGAGGGCGGCGAGAGAGGGAGATCTTGGTTTCCCACGACCAAGGTCGTGGGGGAACCGGGCAGGTCGTGGGGAACAGAGAGCGGTCAGGTCGTGGGGGAACCGGGCAGGTCGTGGGGAACAGAGAGCGGTCAGGTCGTGGGGGAACAGGGCAGGTCGTGGGGAACAGAGAGCGGTCAGATCGTGGGGGAACAGGGCATTAACTTGTGACGAGGTCCGCGACAATTCGTTCGGCGGTGTGGCCGTCCCAGAGGGGGGGGCGGTGGGGGCGGCGTTCGAGGGCGAGGGAGGATTGGTAGGTTTCGTTGATCTTGGTTAGGTCGTTGCCGACGAGCGTGCTGACGCCGTCGTGCTCGACGAGGGTGACAGGGCGCTCGGTGTTGAAGCGGAGGGTGACGCAGGGGGTTCCGAGTACGCAGCACTCTTCCTGCAGGCCGCCGCTGTCGGTGAAGAAGACGCGGGCATCCATGTTCAGGCGCAGCAGATCGTGGTAGCCAAATGGATTCACCAGCCAGAGACCATCACAGTTAGCAACCTTGTCCCAGAGCCCGAATGAAACCAGGCGCTCGCGCGTGCGCGGGTGGAGCGTCCAGATCAGCGGCATGTCGTTGCAGACAGTGTTGGTGAAGAAGTCCACGAGCGAACCGAGGATCTCCGGTTTGTCCACGTTGGAGGGACGGTGGAGGGTCATGAGGGCGTAGCCCTCATGACCGGAGGTCGGAGATCGGAAGTCGGAGGTCCCTCCTTCGCCAAGGCTACGGAGGGCAGGCGGAGACTCGGGATCTACGATGGCGTTACTGTGCACGATGTCCGCTATGTCTAAGGCTCTCGCCTTATCGATGTTGGCGTCGAGGGTGTCGATCATGACGTTACCGACGAAACGGATTTTGTCCTCCGGCACGCCTTCGGCGCGGAGATTGGCGGCGGCGAGTTTGTCGGTCACGTAGAGCCGATCGGAAAGCCGGTCACAGACCATGCGGTTGATCTCTTCGGGCATATCGAGGTCGAATGAGCGCAGTCCGGCTTCGATGTGGGCGAGCTGGACATGCTCCTTCTTCGCCGTGATCGAGCAGGCACAGGTTGCGTTGACATCGCCAACGACGATGATCCAGTCGGGCTGGCGGTCGCGCACGACCGACTCGAACGCCATCATCGTGCGGCCCACCTGTTCAGCGTGCGTGCCGGAACCGATGCCGAGGTCGATGTCGGGCTCGGGGATGCCGAGCGCGTCGAAGAAGGAGGCCGACATGGCGGCATCGTAGTGCTGACCGGTATGGAGAAGGAAGTGTTCGATCAACCGTTCCGGGTCGGATGCGTTGTGTGCATCGATGGCCCGCGCGAAGGGGGCGATCTTCATGAAGTTTGGGCGGGCGCCGACGACGGAGAGTATGCGTAGTGGAGCTGTCATGGGGAGGAGTATGCGGAATTGTGGGGAAAAGGGGAACCGAAAATGGAACAAGAGAGGGAGAGGATTGGCGTGTAGGAGTACGTGTACGAGTACGGGAGGATCCTTCCGCTCGCCTACACCACGCGGCCGGCACAGTCGCCGGTGAGTTGGCCGTTGCGGATGGTGGGGGTGCCGTTGACGATCAGGTGGATGATGCCTTGGGAGAGTTGGTGGGGATTGCCGTAGGTGGCGCAATCCTGGATTTGGTTGGGATCGAAAATGACGATGTCGGCCTTCTTGCCCTCGGCAATGAGACCGCGGTCGTTGAGGCCGAACTGGGAAGCCGGGAGGGAGGTCATCTTGCGGATGGCTTCAGGCAGGGGTACGGTCTTTCCGTCGAGGGACCAGCGCAGGAAGCGCGGGAAGCTTCCGTAGGCGCGCGGATGGGGATAGTCGTGGCTGAGCGGGCCGGTGGTGGCACGTAGGGAGGCGTCGGATCCGAGCATGACATAGGGCTCGGCCAGAATCCGAAACATGTTGTCTTCGCACATTCCACTGAAGAAGGCGCCGGTGTTCAGTTTGTCTGTTTCGCACAAGTGCAGGATGGCGTCGACCGGATCGCAGTCCAACACCTCACCAACTTCCAGCAGGTTCATGCCGCGGAAACGGAGATTGTCCGGATGTGTGGTGGAGCCGACCATTACCCCACCCCACTCTTCCGTGGGACGGCTGTCCAGCAGCTCACTCCGCAGGCGAGCGCGCTCGCCGGGATCGGCCAGCCGTTTCAGAATGACGTCGCGTCCCCCTTCGGCAAACCAGGCGGGGAAGACCACATCAAGATCGGTGGCACCGGCGGTGTAGGGATAGCGGTCGGCCATTACGGGAAGGCCCCGGTCCCGAGCGGCGTGAATCCGGTCGAGCGCGGCGTCGATCTTGTGCCAGTTCGCACGCCCGGCGGCCTTGAGGTGCGATACCTGGATACGAGCGCCGGCCGCCTCACCGATGGCGATGGTCTCGTCGATCGCTTCGATCAACTGGGCGCCCTCGCTGCGCATGTGGCTGGCGTAGATTCCGCCGTGGCGTCCCGCGACAGAGGCAAGCGCCACAATCTCTTCGCGCGGGGCATACATGCCGGGGGCATAGACCAGCCCGGTGGTGAGTCCACGTCCACCGGCCTCCATGCTCTCTTCCGCGAGCTGGAGCATGCGCTGTAGCTCGTCGGAGGCGGCGGGGCGATTGTCGTAGCCCACGATGTTGCGCCGCAGCGTGTTGTGTCCGATGAGAAGCACCGCATTGACGGCAGGTTGCGCCTGCTCGAAGAGCAACCGGTACTCGGCTACGCTGTTCCACCTGCCGGGGTATTCCTTGTCAGCCCAATCGGCTGGGAGCTGCGAGATGTCCGAGATGGGCGCGCCGGAGGCGCCGCAGTTGCCGCACACCTCGGTGGTGATGCCTTGAAAGACCTTGGAAGGGGCCGACGGTTCGATCAGGAGGTAGGTGTCGGAGTGGGTATGGGTGTCGATGAAGCCGGGGGCGAGACGGAGGTTCCCCCTTCGCCCTTCGGGCTTCGGAGGACAGGCGGAGGTCGGAGGTCGCCCGCCTTCGCCCTGCAGGGCTACGGCGTGGTCTCCGCTTCGCTCCGAGAGAGCAGGCGGCGGGGACAGGTCGATGGTGTCGCGGGATTCGACGGCGGAGAGGTCGGCGATGGCGGTGATGGTGTCGGCGGTGATGCCGATGTCGGCGGTGAAGGGTTCGGCACCGGTGCCGTCGAGAATGGTGGCATTGCGTATGGTTAGGTCGAGCATGCGGATTACTCTACATCAGATTAGCCGCGAGGGAACGCAAAGAACGCAAAGAGAGGAAGGCAAGAGCAGGAAGGGCAGACTCATGCAGAGAGTGAGCCGGTTAGCAGCCACCTTCTTCCGGAGATCTTTCGCTCCCACCGGGTAAACCGGTGGGGGGCATTTCCTTCGCCACCGCTCCCTCGCTTTCGCCGGGTGGACTGGTGGGGGGCATTTCCTTCGCCACCGCTCCCTCGCTTTCGCCGGGTGGACTGGCGGGGGGCATTTCCTTCGCCACCGCTCCCTCGCTTTCGCCGGGTGGACTGGCGGGGGGCATTTCCTTCGCCACCGCTCCCTCGCTTTCGCCGGGTGAATCCGTTTCCTGCTTCTCTTCCGCCGGCTTCTCGCCGCCGCCGAGCAGGGCGACGACTTGTTCCTGGACGGGTTCGAGCTCGTCGAGGCTGAGCATGGGATCGCGAATCAGGAACGTCTCACCGGTCTTGCGATACTCGTAGACGCGGATGAGGACGTCGTCGCGCGTCTGTGTGGCGCGCTCGATGAATTGCCGTTTGCGCTCGAGCATGACGGCCAGGATGTAGATGACGTTGGCGTGTGATTCGGGGTCCTCATCCATTAGACGGCGGAGCAGCGATTCGGCTGTATTCTGCTCCAGCGCTTCGGCTTCGGGTGGAGGCGGAAGCAGGAAGAGCCCCTTCCACATACTGACGCCACGGTCGTCGGGGGGCTTGGCGGTCCAACATTCGGCGCAATAATCAGCTCGAACATACCCCTCTTCATCCGTGAAGCGTAGAACGGAGAAACAGTCCTGCCTATCCTGAAACTCCGCATCGCACTGCGCGCAGACGGAGGCCCGCGGTCGAATATCCCAATCTGTGGCCATGGGAGCGTAGTGTTGGACCTCTTTCCGCTGCTGTCAAGATATAGTGGTGGGCAACCAATGATTGGTGCCACATGATGTGTCAGCCGCGCTCGGCATAGGGAATGTCCCTAAGGGAATTTCCCGTAGTGCTATGTTAGTATATTTTTGTACTGCATAATGCGAACCTCTTTTGATACATTGTCTTCAATCTGGCTGCGGCACTCGGAGTCAGTAGGAGATACGAGAAGGAATGGAAGGGCTGACATCAGGCGAGAGAGTTCTGTTGTTTACAATCTTAGGGTTGTTTGCAGCAGCAGGACTGGTGCAGATGGGATCGAGGAAGGTATCGATTCCCGACACGCCGCCATCAGAGGTCCAGCTCATCGCCCTTCAACAGTTGGCCGAGCGCGACGACGCTGATCCGGTCCAAGCCGAACGAACGGCCCTCAACATCGCATCAAACCGTCTGGCCCGAGCCAGCGACAGAGTGAAAGCGATTGAGCTTTGCACCCGTCTTAAGTCGACTTCGGCTCTTCCACTCTTCCGTGAGATCATGACATCCGAAAAGGCTGACGTCAGCATCAGGACGTCAGCGATCACGGCCGTGGCGGCCCTGGGTGACCAGACGGATGAGCCGGCTCTACAGCAACTTGCATCCAGCAAGGATGATCGTGTTCGTGCTGCGGCAGTAGATGCCTTGTCTCGAATCAGGAGGCAGGGGTAGCGGGAAGCCCGGAGATTTTTGGAGCACGGCCCGCGCGGAGCGCGGGCCCTACCTTGCTTGTTCAGCCAGCCGGAGTCGGCTACGTAGCTTCGGCACTCAGGTCGTAGTCCTGGCCACCGGTGTAGCGCACGGGGAGCAGCGTGCCGGCTTCGGCGGCGCGCGGCGCCCCGGTTACATGCGTGACACCGTCAACGTCGGGTGCCTGGCGGCGGGTGCGGGCTAGCCATGTGCCCCGCTTCTCTCCCGGCGCCTCCAACAGGGCGACGTCCTCGGTGCCGACAAGTTGGGCCGTGCGTTCGGCAACGATCTCCTGTTGCGTGAGCAGTAGCTTCCCGCGACGCCGTTCGGCTGTCTCGGGACGAGGACGTCCCGGCAGGTCTTCTGCGGCCGTACCTTCTTCGGGAGAAAAGACAAACGCACCGAGGTGATCATATTTCGCCTCGCGTACGTAGTTGAGCAGGTGAGCGAAATGCTCACGCTTTTCCCCGGGAAAACCAACCAGGCAGGTTGTTCGTAGCGTGGCGCCCGGCAGCCGCTCCCGCACGCGTGCGGGCAGATGCTGCACCGCACGATAGGTACCGGCGCGGCGCATGGCCTTAAGAATATCAGGATGGCTGTGCTGGATCGGAATATCCAGGTAGGGCACCACCTGCTCCACCTCACCCATGGCGTCCAGCACCGCGTCGGTGACCTGCGAGGGATAGCCGTAGAGAATCCGAATCCAGAAGTCGCCGCCGATGCCACCCAGGGCCCGCAGGAGCCCGGGCAGCGCCCCTCCGGCCAAGTCACGCCCATAGCTCGTGGTATCCTGTGATATCAGGTTGATTTCACGGATCCCGGATGCGAGCAGCTGTTCCGCTTCCGCCACCAGCGCATCGACCGGGCGCGAGCGGTGGCGGCCGCGAATGGCGGGGATGGCACAGAAGGCGCAAGGATGGTTGCACCCTTCGCCGATCTTGAGATAGGCAAACGGACCGCCGGTCAGGGAAAGTGAGGGCAGTCGCGGCTCATACAGGCGATGCGATGTCGGCGCGATGTCGAGGGCCGCGTCCTCCCCCTCCACGGCTTGCCGGATCACGGCGCCGATTGTCTCCAACCCGTCGAGGCCCACAAAAGCGTCTACCTCCGGCAGGCTTTCCGCCAGCTCCTCGCGATAGCGCTGCGGCAGACAGCCGGTGACCACAACCGCGCGCGGTTGTCCTTCGTCACGCAGGGCGCACGCGTCGAGAATCGCGGCAATCGATTCCTCGCGCGCGTCATGGATGAAGGAACAGGTGTTGACCAGGAGTACATCGGCCTCCTCTGGTGCGGCGGCGATGGTGATGTTCTCGGTCAACATCACACCGGCCATGATCTGCGAATCCACCAGGTTCTTGGCGCAGCCCAGACTGATGATGCCCACGGAGAGGGATCTCTGACTCCCACCGGACAAGCCGGCGGGGGGTCCGAGAGACGGGGATGACTGACTTTTGCTGGACAAGCCGGCGGGGGGTCCGAGAGACGGGGATGACTGACTTTTGCTGGACAAGCCGGCGGGGGGTCCGAGAGACGGGGATGACTGACTTTTG
>JADHWE010000038.1 GCA_016783675.1 Kiritimatiellia bacterium | reverse complement strand
CTGCAATTCGCTTCTCCTCGCGCACTTGGGAGTTGGGAGTTCCTTGTTGGATATTGGATATTGGAAAGAAGTTCGAGATCCGCCAAGGACGCAGACTCATGGACACAAGATCGCTAGGCGTCAACATTTGAACGTTATCGAATTATTGGCATTGGCAGCATGGGAAGCAGCCATTTTGGCGCCTTCCATCAGGGAAACGTGCCGGGATCCGAGCTTACGGCTGTGTGCGATACCGATCCTGCACGCTTGGCATGGGCGCAGGAACAGGGCCTGGATGCCTCGGTCTGCTATGCCTCGGCGGAGAACGGTCAGCTCGTACTTGAAAATGGCAAGATCACATTCCGACGCAATCGCAAGGCCATGAGTGAATTCTGTCAGACCTCGACCGAGTCATTTGCTGTCCCCGAATGCTGGACAATCGACATCCCGTATCGCGACATGCCTGCGCCCGAGCACACTCTTGTGATGCGGAGCTGGGTCAATGCCATCCGCAACAAGGAAGCCCTGCTGTGCCCCGGAACCGAAGGCATCCAAGGCGTCGAATTGTGCAACGCCATACTGATGTCGGCCTGGACCGGACAACCCGTCGATCTGCCGATCGATGATGACGCCTACTATGCCCTGCTTCAGGAGCGCATTGCGGCGTCCACCGTGGTCAAAGACGAAACCAGCAATGTCGTTGCCGATCTAAACGGATCCTTCTGAGGCACTGGAACGGTGTCCCGGCTCAACCCATCTTGAACGCGTGGGGGAGGAGGGCGCCGAGGGTGGTGGTTTCGTAGCCGTCGGTGTAGCCGGCTCCAGCGATGTATACCGGCATATCGGGACCGCAGAACTCTGCGAGTACCTGGCGACAGGCGCCGCAGGGGAAAGGCGCGGGCCCTTCGTCGGCAACAATCGCGATGGCCTTGAAGGTCGTCCTTCCCGACGCCACAGCGGTTCCGATGGCGACGCGCTCGGCACACATGGTCAGCCCGTACGACGCATTCTCGACGTTGCACCCGGTGATCACGCTGCCGTCCTCGGCCAGGAGGGCGGCGCCGACCAGGTATTTCGAATAGGGGGCGTGTGCACTTCGGCGAACGGCGGCGGCAGCGGCGAGCAGATCGGTCGGCTTCATATGATCACCTTCCCAATAAGATCGGGCGGGACGACGGAGTAGGAGCTGACCCAGAAGGCTTGCTCCACGAACGGTTTGGCCTCCTCGATGGCCTCGTAGCTGTCGGCGTGAATGATTGCCATGGGCTGACCTTCCGACACGTGTTCGCCAATCTTAACGATATCGGTGATGCCGACGGCGTGATCCACGTTATCCTCCACGCGTCGGCGTCCCGCGCCGAGCGCGATGCAGGCACGTCCGATCGCTTCCGCGTCGGCGCCGGCAACCACACCTTCGGCCGGGGTGGGGCAGGGCACCTGGTGCGAGGCCGCCGGCAGGCGGGTCGGATCGTCGATCACCGCGGTATCACCGCCCTGAAGCTTCACCATTTCCTTGAACTTCTCGAAGGCCTGGCCGCTGGCCAGCACATCTGCCAGGCGGCTGCGCGCGGCGTCGAGGTCCGGCTCCACCCCGGTAAGGGTCAGCATGTGGGCGGACAGTTCGATGGTGATCTGGACCAGGTCGGCCGGTCCCTCACCGCGGAGCGTCTCGATCGTCTCGCGCACCTCGAGCGCATTGCCGGCAGTGCGTCCCAGCGGCTGGTTCATATCGGTTACTACCGCCGCCATGCCTTTACCGGCATCCTTTCCGATGCTGACCATTGTCTTCGCGAGCTCGGTCGCGAGCTCGGGCGTCTTCATGAACGCGCCGGAGCCCCACTTCACATCGAGGACGAGCGCGTCCATGCCCTCGGCCAGTTTCTTGGACATGATGCTGGCGGCAATAAGCGGGATGGACGGGACCGTGCCCGTGACGTCGCGCAACGCATAGAGCTTCTTATCAGCCGGGGCGAGTGAAGTGGTCTGTCCGATGATCGAACAGCCACACTGGTTCAATACGCCGAGGAACGCATCGATCTCAAGATCGGTGCGGTAGCCGGGAATCGACTCCAGTTTGTCGAGCGTGCCACCGGTGATCCCGAGGCCGCGCCCCGAGAGCATGGGAACCGCTACGCCGCAGCAGGCCACCAGCGGGGCGAGGATGAGGGAGACCTTGTCCCCGATGCCTCCCGTGGAGTGCTTGTCCGCCTTGGGCAACGGGATGGTGCTGGTATCCACGAGGTCGCCCGAACGCATCATGGCGTCGGTCAAGACAGAGACCTCGTGGGCGCTCATGCCTTGAAAGTAGATCGCCATGGCCAGCGCGGCCATCTGGTAGTCGGGTATGTCGCCCTTAGTGTAGCCATCGATGAATGCGCGAATGTCGGCCTCGCCCAGTGCCTTGCCGTCACGCTTCTGCTCAATAATCCATTGCGGTACCATGCCGGGAGCGTAAGGCGGCAGGCGAGCAATGTCAAAACGAGCTTTCCCGTGTGCGGTTTCAAGGACATTGCAGTCGTGCGTCGCATGTGCTACACGTGGCGCAGATGAAGACCAGCCTGATCGTCAATGTCTACAACCGCGCGGCCTGGCTCAAGGTGTGCCTGGGGGCGGTGTTGCATCAGGCGGTTCGTCCGGATGAAGTGATTGTGGCTGACGATGGATCGGCGCCGGATGAAGCGGAGGCCGTGAAGGCTTTTCTGGCGTCATACCCGATAGCGAACGACTATGTTGGCCAGGAGGACCGGGGTTTTCGTGCCGCGGCAGCACGCAACATGGGAATACGGCATTCCACGGGCGAGTACCTGGTTTTTCTCGACTGTGACATTGTCTTGATGCCCGATGCATTGGCCCACCACCTCGACCGCGCCCGGCCCCAGCATTTCTTGTTGGGTCAAGCCGCTCAGCTTGATGGGGCAACCACACAATCTCTGTTGGCCGACCCGCCGTCGTCAGCGCCGGGTGTAGAGGCCCTATGGGAGCACGCGGATGCCTCGCACATCAGTGATGCCGAAACGCGATTCAGGCGCAGTCGATTCCTGCGCCGCTTACACCTGACCAAGCGTCACAAACCTCAACTCATCAGCAACCACTTCTCGATCTACCGCAGCGACATCGAGCGGGTGAACGGGTTTGACGAGAAATACCAAGGCTGGGGGCTCGAGGACGACGATCTGGGTCTGCGCCTTTACCAGTCCGGTATGCGCGTGGAGTCTGTATTCCGACACGCGCGGGCCGTCCATCTCTACCACGAGACGCACAAACCCGAAGCCGGTGCCTGGGTCAGCCAGAACCGGGAGTACTTCGAGCGTAAACATATCCCCACGTTCTGCGAGAAAGGCTTGCGCTAGCGCAAGCTCTTCATCCACCAGCGCACACACTTCCCTTTGGCGCCATGCAACGGCCAGGCCTGGCGGATGCGGGCGCTGGCAGCGGCGCGGTTGCCGGCGGCAAGCGTATGTTTGGCGATCTCGAGGAGGTGCTTGGCCATAAAGCATTCAACCGATTCACGGTGGGTGTAGGGAAAGTCGTTCTTCTCCAGGGCGGTTCGAAGGGTGGTTAACAGGGCCGTATCCCGGCCGGTGAACGAGAGATCGCGCGCGGCGCGGTTCTCGGCCCCGGTATGATAGATGGCCGCGACCCATGGATGGTAGGCCACGGGATGGCGCAGTGCGATGCGCGCCCACATATCCCAGTCCTCGGCCAGCTCCTCTCCGACCGGGAACAGACCGACCTCATCGAACACCGCGCGCCGGCAGAGGGTGTTGCTGGAGTTGACGGGCGGATAGCGGGCCATGCTGAGGAAGAAATCGTTAATCAAGCCGCCCGCTGGGTCTTCCGGAAGACCTTCGTGGCGTTGCGGCACAATGCGGTCTTCACCTTCCACAATATCACAGCCGGTTGCGACAAGGGCCGCACCGGGAAAACGCCTGGCCAGTCCCGAAGCTGTGGCGAGAAATCCGGGCTTCCATTCGTCATCGGCATCGAGAAAAGCCACCATGTCGCCGCCGGCTTCGGTGATGCCGCGGTTACGTGCCGCGGAGGCGCCCTGGTTGGTCTGCTGGATCAGGCGGACGCGCTCGTCGGCGCAGGCTGCGACCTTCTCGGCGCTGGCATCCGTGCAGCCGTCATCAACGACGAGAATCTCGATCGGCGACAAGGATTGGTCGATAACACTGCGCAGGCAGCGCTCGATCTCGTTCACCTTATTATAGAGTGGAATGACGACAGATATCTTGTGCATAGCAGCTCGCGAACTGTTGGTGCTGTGAGGATGGCTTGTGAGCAGTTTGAAGTCAAGGAATGGGAGTGGCTTCGGCTAAGGTGAGGGGGTCTTGGCTGGACCGGTTCGGAATAGCTGCCCGCCATGCTTCGCATAGCGTTGTAGGCGGGCCGAACCGCTAAGGCCTGCGAACCCCTCACCTTCGCCTTCGCGGGGGGGGCAGAGGCTGGTGGGGGTTCCCATGACGAGTTGCAGGGGACGGGATCGCGGGGTATAGTTTCGGGGTTATGACACGATTTGCGGTTTTAGTAGTTGCGGTGGCTCTTGTGGGGGCTCAGGGCTGCAGTACCGGTGGGGCTGGAGGTCTTTCAACGCTTCAGATCTCACTACGGTCCGACGGGAAAGTGTCTGTCGCCGGGCGTGTGGCCGTGATGCGGGATCTCCCCAAGGCGGTTAAGGCTGCGGGCGCGCGTTCCTTCACGTCCATCACGGTGGCTGTCCCGGATGGGACATCGCAAGGCGAGATGATGACGGTCACACGTACGCTGCGAGAGGCGGGATACGCCCGCGTTCTCTTCACGCGTCCGCGTCGGGCACAGGTGTCGCGGTAGCGAAAGAGAACCGCACGCGGAGCGGTCCTACACGCGATTCCAGCATTCGTTGTAGGGCCGCACCGCGTGCGGCAAGCCTTACCCCGCGAACGCGCGGGCATTCTGGAAGAGCTTCAGCCAGGGGCCTGCTTCACCCTCGAACATGCCGGCAGGACGGTAGGGCATTTGGACCGAACGGAAGACGCGTTCGGGATGCGGCATCATAATGGTAACGCGGCCGTCCTCCGTGGTGAGACCGGTCAGGCCGCCGGGTGATCCGTTCGGGTTGAGCGGATAGACATCCGTCGGCTCGCCGCGGCCGTCCACGTAACGTAGCGCGGAAAGCCCCAACGATGTGATGCCTGTCAGTGAACCGGTGTCCTCGAAGTCGGCCAGGCCTTCACCATGTGCGACATGAATACCCAGGCGTGAACCCGCCATTCCCTTTAACAGGACGGAGGGCGACTCCATCACTTCAACCGTGATGAAGCGTGCCTCGAACTGCTCGGAGACGTTGCGCGTGAAGGCGGGCCAGTGATCGGCGCCGGGAATGATCTCCTTAAGCTGCGAGAGCATCTGGCAGCCATTGCAGACGCCTAGTGCAAACGTGTCCGGCCGGGCGAAGAAGGCGGCGAACATCGCTTTCAGGTCCTCGTTGAAGAGAACCGATTTGGCCCAGCCCGATCCGGCACCGAGTACGTCTCCGTAGGAAAATCCGCCACAGGCGACCAATCCCGCAAAGTCTTTCAGGTCGACCTGTCCGCCGTGGAGATCGGTCATGTGGACATCGATGCACTCGAAGCCGCCGCGGTCGAAAGCGCCGGCCATTTCAATATGACCGTTGATGCCCTGCTCCCGCAGGATCGCCATACGCGGCCGGGTCTCGAGCACGGCGGGTGCGGCGTCGGGATCGAAAGCCAGCTCCATGGTCATGCCTGGATCGTCCTGGTCGAGGAGCAAGTCGTATTCCTGCTGCGCGCAGTCGGGATTGTCCCGGCGTGCCTGCATCCGCATGGTCAACTCAGACCATGTGCGGTTCAGGGCGGAAACCGGCTCGCTGAACAGGACTTCATGGTCGCGGGCGATGTCGAGCATCTGAACCTCACCATCCGTTTGCACGCTGCCGATGCAGGTGCTGGCATCGGCAAGCCCGTGCTTCTCCAGGATGGCGCTGACGGCATCAAGCTGGTCATCAGCCACCTGCAATGCCGCGCCGAGCTCCTCGTTGAAGAGGATCGGTAGCGGGTCGCCGGCAAGACCATCCAAATCGATGGTCAGTCCACGATGTCCGCCAAACGCCATCTCGGCCAGCGTGGCAAAGAGGCCGCCATCGGAGCGGTCGTGGTAGGCGAGGAGCAGGTCGTTAGCGATCAGTTCCTGGATCGCGCTGAAGAAGGTAACGAGCAAGTCGGCGCGCTCGACGTCCGGTGCGGAATCGCCCACCTGGTTGTAGACCTGGGCGAGGACGGAGCCGCCCAGCAGGTTGCGGCCTTCGCCGAGATCGATCAGCAGCAGGGCGGAGGCGTGTGGCTTGAGATCCGGGGTGAGCGTCTTGCGTGCATCATGCACCGGCGCAAAGGCGCTGACGACCAGGCTCAGCGGGGCCGTCTGGCGATGCGCCGTGCCTTCACTGTCATCCCAGACCGTGCGCATCGAGAGCGAGTCTTTGCCTACCGGGATAGACACGCCGAGTTCCGGGCACAGCTCCATGCCGACGGATTTGACGGTATCGTAAAGCCCCGCATCCTCGCCGGGCTCGCCGCAGGCGCACATCCAGTTGGCGGAGAGGCGGACCTTCTTGATCGATTCGATTGGGGCCGCGGCGATGTTCGTCAGCGCCTCCCCGATGGCCATGCGTCCGGAGGCCGGCGCTGAGATCAGGGCCAACGGCGTGCGTTCGCCTATGGCCATCGCTTCGCCGGTCGTGGCATGCAGCGAGGTGGTCGTAACGGCCACGTCGGCGATGGGCGTCTGGTGGGGGCCGGTCATCTGCTCGCGCGCCACCATGCCCGTGATGCTGCGGTCGGTGATGGTGATCAAGAACGTCTTGCGCGCAACGGCGGGGAATTGGAGGACGCGTTTTGCGGCTTCCGCCAGGTCCATCTCGGCCAAGTCGAGGGCCGGCGGGGTTTCCGGCTGGTGCGTTACGTCGCGCAGCATGCGAGGCGGTTTGCCGAGGATGACGTCGATATCGATATTGATCGGCTCGTTACCGAAATGGGTGTCTTCCAGTACGAGGCGATGGTCGTCGCCGACAATGCCGAGCACGGCCACGGGACAGCGCTCACGCTCGCACAGGGCGAGAAACCCGTCCACGTCGGCTGCGTCCACGGCCAGCACGTAGCGCTCCTGGGCCTCGCAGCACCAGATCTCCATGGGCGACATGGAGAGGTCTTCGTTGTGGATGTTGCGAAGCTGGAAATGGCCGCCTGTTTCAGCGACGAGCTCGGGGCAGCCGTTGGAGAGCCCGCCGGCGCCGATGTCGTGAACGCTGAGAATCGGGTTGTTCGCGCCGAGTGCGATGCAAGTGTCGATCACGCCCTGGCAGCGCCGCTCCATTTCGGCGTTATCGCGCTGCACAGAATCGAAATCCAGTTCCGCCGCATTGCTGCCGGTGGCCATGGAGGATGCCGCGCCGCCGCCGAGACCGATACGCATGGCCGGACCGCCGATCTGGATGATGCGGGCATTTTGCGGGATGTGTTTCTTAAGCACATGCTCGCGTTTGATGTTGCCCATGCCGCCGGCGAGCATGATCGGCTTATGATAGCCGCGGTAGCGGTCGAGGCACTCGGTTTCGAACGTGCGGAACATGCCGAGCAGTTGGGGGCGACCGAACTCGTTACCGAAATGGGCGCCGCCGATGGGGCCTTCGAGCATGATGTCGAGCGGCGTCGCCAAGCGACTGGGAAACTCCGCAAAGTCGCGCTCCCAAGGCATATCGAACCCGGGCACGCGCAGGTGCGAGACAAAGAACCCGGCCAAGCCAGCCTTGGTCCGGCCTCCAATGCCGGTGGCAGCTTCGTCGCGGATTTCTCCGCCCACACCGGTCGAGGCACCGGGGTAGGGGCAGATGGCGGTGGGGTGGTTGTGGGTTTCCACTTTCAACAGAATATCCATCTGGCAGGGCGTGTAGCCGTACTGGTTGCCGGTATCGGGGTGGACTTCGAACCATTCGTTCTGGAACCCTTCGATCACGCCGGAGTTGTCGCTGTAGGCGATGAGTGTGCCTTCCGGGTGTTTCGCGTGGGTGTTGCGGATCATGGCAAAGAGGGATTGCGGCTGCTCCTCGCCGTCGATGATCCAGTCCGCATTGAAGATCTTGTGACGGCAGTGCTCCGAATTGACCTGCCCGAACATCACCAGCTCGACGTCAGTCGGGTTGCGCTCGATCTCGCCGTAGGCTTCGCAAAGGTAGTCGATCTCCTCGTCACTCAAGGCGAGACCCATCTCCACGTTGGCGCGGGCGAGAGCGGCGCGGCCTTCGCCCATGAGGTCGATCGACCTCATCGGGGCGGGCTGCATGTGGGCGAAGGTATCCGACATGTCGGTATAGATGCCTTCGGTCATGCGATCGTGGAGGAGGGGGAGGACGGCTTCGCACTGGTCGAGCGGGATGACCGCGCTCTCTTTGTCGTAGAGCGTATAGAAGATAGCGCGCTCAACACGGCGGATACCCGTCATGCCGCAATTGTGGAAGATATCGGAGGCCTTCGACGACCAGGGCGAGATAGTGCCCTTGCGTGGGGAGACGAAGAACCCGTCCCCGGCCTCGAAAGGCCCGGTCGCATCAAGCAGCCCATAGATCCGGTCGCGCTCCACCTCGTCCGCGATGGCGCCATCACAGTCGAGCAGGTAGACAAAATCGGCCCGAAACGCCGTAACGTGCAGCTCTGGAGCAACGGCGTGAATGGCCTTGAGTGTGGCCGTGACACGGAATGCCGAAAACGCGGATTTGCCCTGTAGAATCAACGGTGCAGCCATCATCTCTCCATCTTGAATCAGCTAAGCGCCGAGTGTCGCACCGCACCGCGATGCTGTCAAGATTCGCTCGGGAGCAGGGGTGGCCTCTGGGCTGCAGACGCACTGCGGCCGGGGAGAGGGGCTCCTGTCTGGAGAGCGTGGAGTACCACGCTCAAAGGCCTGCGAACCCCTCTCCCCGGCCTTCGCTGAGGGTAGGTGGCGGTGGAAGAATTCAGCATCTCCGCTTGGGGCGGGAAGTGGTGGTGGGTATAGTGGCTCAATGAGAGCACACTACCTGCAGCATGTGGTGTTTGAGGGGTTGGGGTATATGGAGGGGTGGCTGGCGGCGGCCGGGTACGAGGTCGGTCATACGCGGTTGTTTGCCGGGGAGGCGCTGCCTGAGCCGGACGCGGTGGATCTGTTGATCATCATGGGCGGGCCGATGAGTGTTAATGACGCGGCGGAGTTTCCGTGGCTTGTGGATGAGAGGGCGTTTGTGGGCAGTGTGATTGACGCGGGTACACCGGTACTGGGTGTCTGCCTGGGGGCACAGCTTATCGCGGATGTGTTGGGCGGTCGGGTCTATCCGAACGGTGAGAAGGAGATTGGCTGGTTTCCGGTGCAAAGCGTCCCGATAGATGACAGCGTGTTCCGTTTTCCGCCCTCGATCGACGTGTTTCACTGGCATGGCGAGACGTTTGACCTTCCGGATGGTGCCGTGCGGTTGGCAAAGAGCGTGGCGTGCGAGAACCAGGCATTCCAGGTTGGACGTTCGGTCATCGGATTACAGTTTCACTTGGAGACCACGCCGGAGTCAGCCGAGGCGCTGGCAACAAACTGTCGCGACGAGCTTGTACCGGGCACGTATGTGCAGACCGAAGAAGATATTCTGGCCGCGCGCCCTGAGACCTATCAATCTGTCAACGCCCTGATGTCCGAACTGCTCGCATACCTTACTGGCTGTTCCTGAACTCGCCAGGGAGCATTATCGCTGGCGCAGGTGGGGTATCGTGGCTAGACTGCATCCCCATGGAGATTCTGTGAAGTTCGGCATTTCACTCCTCAACTATCGTCCCGGTCACGTAGGCGGAATAGAAACCTACATCCGGAAGCTCATCGACGCGTTCACGGCGCCCGATCAGGCGCACGAGATCCATTTCATTGCAGGTCCGGATGTGGCCGGGGAGTTGCCCGCGGGAGCGCGGCGGCAGGTGGTGCCTATCGCCGGGGCTGGCCTGATTGGCTGGCGCTGTGCTGAGGCTTTCACGCCGTTCAAGGCACGCAAGATCGCCCGCCAGATTGATGCGGCCGGATACGATGCGGTTCTTTTCCCGCAGCAGTCGATCTTTCCGATCGGTGTTCAGACACCGGCCGTGTTGACGGTGGTGGATGTGCAGCACCTCCATCGCCCCGAGCACTACGGGCTGTTCGACACCCATTTCCGTCGCGCGATCTATCCACCGAGCTTGGCGAAGAGCCGCCGGATCATCGCCATCTCGGAGGCCACGAAGCAGGATCTTGTCAAGCTATGCGACGTCGCCGAGGCAAAGGTCGAGGTCATACACATGGGGTTCGACGCAGCGCCGGTCGCCGCGCGCGCGACAGAACGCGTCGTGGCGGAGCCGTATCTTTATTACCCCGCCGCCACGTTCCCGCATAAAGGGCATGCCGACCTGCTGCAGTGCTTTGCCCGGTTGAAGAAGGAGAAGGGGGACGCACTCAAGCTCGTCTTCTCCGGGATGCAGACGCCGCTCTGGAAGCAGCTGCAGAAACAGATCCATGAGCTGGGCCTGGACGATGAAGTGCTGCACCTGGGCTTCGTGCCGTATGAGCAGGTGGTATCGCTGTACCAACATGCGGAGGCGATCGTCTTTCCTTCGGAGTTTGAGGGTTTCGGTATGCCGGTGCTCGAGGCGGTCCGTTACGGGAAACCGATCTTCTGCTCCGATCTCCCTGTATTCGAGGAGCTGGGTGTGCCGGCTGGAAACCGGTTGGACTTCAAGGATGAGAACGTCCTGTGCAATGTCATGGATGACCTCGTACCCACGGTCCTGCTGAAGGCGCCCATGAGTTGGGCTCAGTGTGCGAAAAAGACTCTGCAAGTTATGGTGGAGACAGTAAGGTGACCGGAGATATGGAAACTGTCGAAACGCACAGCGCAAACGATCGCAAGGCCATCTCATGCCCGGTCTGTGGAACAGGATCCCTGCGGCTCAAGTTCTCACGTGTCGTGCTCGGGCAGCATGATGCCGACTACTGTGAGTGTGAAACGTGCGGATCCCTCGTTGTCCCGAATGTTGACTGGCTGGCGGATGCGTACGGCGGGGATCGGGTTGATCCCGACACGGGCACGGCCCAGCGCAGCATCATCTGCAGTCTCTTCATTCGCGCCATGCGATATGTGGGTCTCGTGCCCCGGGGTGGACGCGTGTTGGATTTCGGGGCTGGGAACGGACTGCTTGTTCGTCTTCTCCGCGACCAGGGCTTCGATGCGTGGGGATTCGATAAGCACACCACGATGACCGTCTGCCGGAACTGGCAGCTCGATGCCATGGCCGGCAACGAAGCCGGACGGGTGGACATGATCACAGCCGTTGAAGTGTTTGAACACCTGGTCGACCCGCACGACGTTTTGCAGTCCATGGTGCCCGCGCTTGCGGACGATGGTGCGGTGCTGCTCCGGACAACGCTTTATGATGGCTCACAGCACGATGAGAGCTGGTACTATCTCGAGCAGGCCTACGGACAGCACATCACGTTCTACTCGCGTGAGGGGTTGCGTAAGCTGGCCGAACGATGTGGACTGCAGGCGACGTTTCTTCCGTTTGGGTTTCACATGCTGACGCCGCGATCCGGCAAGTCGGCTGGCGGCTTACGAAGGGCTTGCCTTTTCGTGCTGAGCGGCCTTTTGTTCTCCATGGCGCGAGGCATCGGTCTCTGTGACTGCTCGCGCAGCAGCATCGACAAGACAATGATTACTCAGTCCTGATGCACACACGGCACCACAGGCATCTTGCGCGTGGCACGCTGGCCGGTCTTATCGGCACGGTAGGGATGGGGATCGTCAACTTCTTCCTGCGCCGGCATTGGGCCCTCACGCTGGAGCAGGCCGATTTCGGCTGGTTCTACGTCAACTACACCCTCTTCTTCATCGCGGCGTTTGTCATAGACCTGGGCGGCGCCAACTACTCGACGATTGCGATTGCAAAACACGACGAGAGTGGCGATCACGAAACCGCCAATCACATCTTCTTCTCCATATCGCTCTACAAGATGCTGTCCGGTCTGGTGGGAACGGTTGTCGTATGGCTGCTCGCGCCGTGGCTGGCGGTGCGGCTTCAGCACGAGGGGTCCGTGGGTGCGATTCGGCTGATGGCGTTCTTCTTCCCTCTCTTCTGCCTGGAGGGACACCTCTTTGCAGTGCTCTGCTCGTTCAAAGCATTTGCGGTTGGCTACGGCATGTTGCTGTTGAAGTTCATCCTGATTCTCCTGGCCGCGATGCGGCTGCCTCCGCTGATCCACATACCGCCCCTGCTCTTCATCGGGGGCAGCGCTCTAACCTGTGTGCTGGCTATCGGCTATCTCGTGGGGTCGGGCAAAGTGCAGGTGCATGCACGCTTCTGCTCGCTGCATGGTATTGGGAAATATCTCGTGAAGGGCATCTGGTTGGCGCTGTTCAACGTTTCCGCTCAGACCGTGTTATACGTGGATATCATGGTGGCGGCACTGCTGCTGGGTGTGACCGTCATGGCGGTGTACAACGTGGCGGTTCCGATCGTGCAGATCCTCTATTCTCTGCTGGTTATCGTGCCCACCGTCGGCACCCCGGTGATAGCTGCCATGTGGGAGAAAGACAATGCCGAGCCGGTGGTTGCCGAGTTGTGCTCGACGTTTCTGATCGCCATGGTGGGGCTGTTGTGGTGCGCACTGCTGGTAACCGTACCGTTCGGGAACCTACTGATCGTTCTCCTGTTTTCGGCGCAGTTTGTCGAAGCGGGTGTTTTGCTGCCGTACCTGGCCAGCGGCATCATCCTTTACATTGTCGCGTTCTCTTTTTTGAGTGCATGGAATGCGCGCGGGAAGAATCACACGACGTCCCTGATCATGCTCTTCGGTCCGGTACTGAACATCGTGCTCTGCCTGGTGCTCATCCCTCGTCTTGGATTGCGCGGCGCCGCGGTGGCGGTCTTCTGTGCGCATGCCACGACTTGCCTGGCGGCGTGCGCGCTATTGAAGGCGAAGATGCCTTCCTTCAAGCTTGCGCCGTTGCGCCTGTTCTACCTGTCAGCCTGTGGCCTTGTCTTGTTGGCGCCGGCACGGCATGCGGGTCCGGTAGAGAGTATCATGACACGACAGTCAGCTTTGGCGGCGGGGGCGATCATGCTCTACCTGGTGCTGGCAGCGCCTGCTATTCTGCCGCGCCTTAGGGCGCTGGCGGGACAAGGCGCTCTACGTCATCCTTCAGCGTAGAGAGCAGGGCGACGGCGGTGTCGCTGTAGATCCTGGCGGGCTTGGGCCAGCCGTTGAGAGCGCAGAAGATAGCGGCATTTACGTTCTGGTTGGCCAGCTCGCGTAGTTTTACGCCCTTTGACAGTGCATCTTCCCTGACGTAACTCTGGATAAATTTTGCCATCTGTCGCGGCGACACCTCGCGCCACGGAATCAAGCCGGTCTGGATGCGGATACCGACGCGGTTGGCCGTCTGGATGTCGAGCGCGCTCGATCCGTCTACGTAGCCGAACGACAGCGGCGCCTTCGACAGGCGGCTGATGAAGTACTGTTTCATGCTCTCGAGGCGTTCATAGCGCTCGACGGCATTGGCAATCGCGGCCTTGCCTTCCTTGGTCTTGTAGTCCCGGGCCGCCAGTTTGAGGCTGCGTGCGGCGTCGGCAAAACGATATGCCGAGACTTCGGCGGCTACGCCCGCCTCGGCCATCTTGACGCGCTCGACCTCGGCGTCGATCTTGGCCTGCTCCGCGGCGGCTGCACGCTCGGCGGCTTCGCGTTCAGCCTGTTCCCGGGCGGCTTGCGCGGCGGCTTCACGTTCCTGTTGCCGCTTTTCTTCTTCCTGCTCGCGTATCTCGGCGGTCTCTTCCGTGGCGTCCTTGGCCTTGGCCAGAGCCTTGCGGGCATCACCGATCAAGCGGGGCATCCTGCCGTGCAGCGTCTCGATCTCGGCAACCAGCATGGTGGCTTCGACCGCGTTCTCGCTCTCCTGCAGCGTGTCATTGAGCGATGAGGCCTTGCCGATCAGGCGGCCCGCCTCGGCCCGTGCGCCCATGATGGTCTCACAGGCCTCCACAACGCGACGTCCGATATTCATGATCAGGCTATCGCTCAAGACGGGTTCTGCAACGACGGGTTCCGGCTCCGGTTCAGGCGCGGGTGCAGACGCCTCTTCGGTCGCGTTCGACGTTCCGGCTTCCGCCACATCGTTTGTCCCTGCGACAGCGGGTTCAGACTCCGGTTCAGGCTCCGGTTCGGGCTCGGGCGGGGGCTGCGGCGCGGCGAGCTCCCTGTCCTCGACCGCGAGCACGTTTGCTGCTGCGGTCTTGTAGAAAGCCATCGCGTCCTCTTCGATCTTGGTGAAGGAGCCCATGGCGGCGGCCGCTTCCTCGTAAAGCTCTGTTCCCTGGTCGTGCAGGGCATTCAGTGCTGCCTGTTTCACGGCAAGCAGGGCCTGCTTGGCGCGCTTCTTGGCGGTCTGGATGCCCCAGTAGCCGCCGCCCCCGACCAGGCCGAGGATAAGGAGTATGATTAAGATGACGAGGGGCGCCTTGCTGCGCTTCTTCGGGGTCTCTTCGGTCTCGGTGCCATGCTCGTCGTCGGCCTGCACAGGCGGAACCGATGTGCTCGACTGCATCCGGCCGGTGCCGCGCGCCACCACGATCTTACCTGAGCTGGGTTTGCCGGCTCCGCTGCCAAGGGACGACTTCGCGCCCTTCTTCCGGATCATCACCTTCTTGCTTCGGACCGCTTGGCCCAGGCCCTTGTCGGGGCCCAACCTGTCCAGAGTTTTTTTGATATCACCGATCAGGGAGGCGTAGGTGGGATAGCGCCGGCCGGGCTCGGCCTCCAGCATGCGGGCCACGATGCGGTCGACGTCGGGATCGACGCCCTCGCGCTGGGAGCTGACCGCCGGGGCCGGCTGATCAAGGCGGGCCTTCACCACGTCCACGGGCGTGTCGCCCTCGAAGGGGGGATGTCCCGTCAGGGTGTGGAACATGGTGGCCCCGAGGCTGTAGATGTCGGACCGAGCGTCGGTTCGATGGCGCCGGACCTTCTCCGGCGCGATGTAGTAGGGCGTGCCCCAGATACCTTCCTGGGCCTGCTGATCCACGAACGTCGCCAGCCCGAAGTCTACGAGCTTGCTGTGGCCTTTGTCGTCGAGCAGGATGTTCTCCGGCTTGATATCACCATGGATGAGCCCGATGTCGTTGGCCGCGGCCAGTCCACTGGCGATTTCCATGGCAACCCGGAGCACCAGCGATTCACTGAGCGAATCTTCCTCATCGATCATCTTATCCAGGTGCCGCCCCTTGATCAGCTCCATCACGATGTAGGGCTGGCCCTTTTCCTGGCCGAACGAGTAGATCTGCGCGATATTCGTGTGGTTGAGCTTGGCTACGGCCTGGGCCTCGCGCTTGAACGTTTCGACGAAGGACTCGTCATCGCCGAGCGACTTGAGCATGACCTTGATGGCAACGAATCGCCCCAGCGTCTCGTCGCGGGCATAGAATACCCCGCCCATGCCGCCCGTCCCCAACAGGCGTAGAAGGAGAAAATGTCCCAGTTGAGCGGGAACCTGGGCCTGGTGTCCGCAGTGGGGGCACTCAATATTCGTAAAGGCGTCCAATTCCGAGACATCGATCTGGGCGTCGCATTTCTCGCAACGCATCGAATCAACCTGATCGGTCGCGATGTTTACAGAGCCATCTTCTTCGAGGGGCTGGTTGTCGTGCTCTTCACTCATAGTGCTGTGCTGTCAACAGCTCCGCTTACGGCGAGGAGGGAGAAGCCAACCTGTGGAAAGGGTTGCCATGGGCCTCCATCGCGGGGTAAGTTCTACTTTCTCTCGCCAAAAGGACAATAAACCGCAGGATACGCACAGTCCGGTGTTGATGTCCATGTGATTCTGTTGAGGCGTGTCCGCCGGAGGAGTTGTGCTATGATGCCGGATCTTGTGTCGTTTGGGCCACTAACCGTGCACTGGTATGGTGTCATGATGGCGCTCGGATTCCTGGCCGGTCTGTTCAACTGGACGCTGCTTGGGCGCCCGATCGGGCGCGATTTCAAGTTCTGCTCCGACCTCCTGTTCTGGATCATGGTGGCCGGCATCCTGGGGGCGCGCACGGCGTACATCCTGTCGGATCTTCCCTATTTCCTGGCCAATCCATCCCGCATCATCCGTATCGACGAAGGGGGACTCGTCTACTTCGGCGGCTTCCTCGGTTCCTGGCTGGCGCTCTACCTGTTTGCGCGATCGCGGCGGATGCCTTTCTTCGAGCTGGCTGACCTGGTGGTCACCTCGCTCCCGCTGGCACATGCATTCGGACGGGTCGGCTGTTTCATGAACGGTTGCTGCCACGGTATGGCCACGCGTTGCCCGATGGGTGTGGCCTACCCGGAACGCAGCATGGCCTGGCACCAGCAGCTCATGGCCGGATTGCTCCAGCCGGAGGCAAATCACAGTCTACCGGTACACCCGGTGCAGCTCTACGAATCGGCGTTCAACCTTCTGTTGTTTGGCCTGCTCTTGCTCGTGTGGCGCGCGCGCCGCCGCGCCGGGATGGTTGGCGTGGTGTACCTGCTGGTCTATCCCGTGGGTCGCTTTGCGATCGAGTTTCTGCGTGGCGATCATCGGATTCGCTGGGCCGGACTTTCCATCGCACAGTGGGTCAGCATTGGGCTCTTCGGGGTCGGCCTGGGCCTGTGGTGGGTGTTGCGCCGCGCCGCGAGCCGAAAGCAGGAGGCAGTATGAGTGAGACCAATCCCGTTGTGGACACCGTGCACGAGCTTACCGTTGCGCCGGATGATGTCGGGCAGCGGCTCGACACTTGGCTGCACGCGCAGCTTCCCGACTATTCGCGCTCGCGACTGCAGGGCCTGATCAAGAAGGGGCACGTCGTGATGGACGGCGCGAAGGTCCGGCCGCACTCCCCCACGCGTGCCGGTGCCGTCGTGACCATCACCTGTCCACCCGCTAAGGCGGTTGAACTGGCTCCGGAGGACATCCCGCTCGACATCTTGTATGAAGACAGCGATCTCGTGGTCGTTAATAAGCCCGCCGGTCTGGTCGTCCATCCTGCCGTGGGCAACTGGACCGGTACGCTGGTGAATGCATTGTTGCATCACTGCCGCGACCTGGCCGGCGTTGGAGGTGAGTTGCGACCCGGTATCGTTCACCGGCTGGACAAGGACACGAGCGGAATTATGGTTGTGGCCAAGAATGACTCCGCCTTGCAGGGGCTCGTCAACCAGTTCAAGGCAGGCTCCGTGAAGAAGGAGTATGCCGCACTGGTGCGTGGCGTGCCGCATCCGGCGCACCGCCGGATCGAGACGTTGATTGGTCGCAGTCGGAATGACCGCAAAAAGATGTCGGCGCAACCGCCGCGCGGACGCAAGGCCGTCACGCACTACGAGGTCGTTGAACCCTTCGGTGAGTTGGCGGCACACGTGGCGGTGCGCATTGAGACCGGTCGTACGCACCAGATCCGCGTACACATGGCCCACATTGGTCACCCCGTCCTCGGTGACTCGGTCTACGGACGCAACAAGCCGATCGCCGAGCTGGGCACCCCGGACCGCCAACTGCTGCACGCCCATCGATTGGCGTTTATGCATCCCGGCAATGGGAAAGAGCTTGTTTTCGAGGCTCCGCTTCCGGACGATATCCGGGAGTGGCTCAATCGCTTTCGAGAGGGGACCCCATGAGTGATAAGCCGGCTGTTGATCCTTTTTCCAAGTTGGTGTCCGATGTGGAGAACTACATTGCATTTGAAGACGAGGAAGGACGGAATACCGTGGAAATTGACCCGAAGGTGATTGCCGAATTGGGCGTGCCGCCTGCTGTTGGCACGTCAGGCGCTGTCGGCGCGCAAGAAGTCGCGAAGGCGGAAGAAGCATCGGCTGCAGGTGGACCTGCCTGGGCAGACGTGGAGGCCGTTGCAGCCGACATTGCCGCGTGCACCCAGTGCGCCCTTCATGCCACGCGCACCAACACGGTTCCCGGTGAGGGCAATCCGCAGCCCGAGATCATGTTTGTGGGCGAAGCGCCCGGCGCCGATGAGGACGCGCAGGGGCGTCCCTTCGTCGGGCGTGCCGGGAAGCTGTTGACCAAGATGATCGAGGCTATGGGCTTCCAACGCGAGGATGTCTTCATCGCCAACATCTGCAAGTGTCGACCACCCGACAACCGCAAACCCGAACCGGCCGAGATGGAGGCGTGCATACCTTATCTGAAGGCCCAGATTTCCCTCCTGAAGCCCAAGGTCATCGTCTGCCTCGGTGGCACTGCAACGGAGGGCCTGCTCGGTTTGACCGGCATCACCAAGGTCCGCGGCAACTGGCACACTTTTGAGGGCATCGACGTCATGCCGACCTTCCACCCCTCCTACCTCCTGCGCAAACCCGGCGCTAAGCACGAAGTCTGGGCCGACCTCCAAGACGTCCTGAAACATATCGGTCGACCTATTCCGTCAAAGGGGTAAGTGGTCTGGAAGTCGGAGGCCAGAGGTCCCGCCTTCGCTAAAGCTACGGCGGGCAGGCGGAGGTCGGGAACATCGATTCTACTTCTGTGGCACTTGCACGTCATCCTCCGTGCCGGGCTTTCGGTCGTCGCCGGCAGATGTGATTCGGGCTTGGCCGTCGATCCGTCTGTATTGGAAGGCGGTGCCCCAGGGATCGATGAGCGCTTCGAGGTGGAGATAGGGGCCATTCCAGCCTTTGATTCCGGGGTCGTCGAGGAGGGCGCCGAGGCCTTCTGTTTCCGAGGGAAGGGCTCCGCAGTCTCTCGTGAAGGTGATCAGCACTTTCTCGATGTTGCGGATGCCCTGGGCGGCTGCGGCTTTCCTGGTCGCCGCCCGGCATTCATCGAACAACTCCGGCAGGTTGGCTGCCTCCCAGTCTTCGCAGAACTGAACCACCCAGTTTCCGTTGTCGTGCTGTTGTACGTAGTACCAGAGGACCGATCCCGCGGTGCCGGAAGCGGTGGTGAAAGCCAGGGCGTCCCCAGCTCCCGGGATGACGTGCTGGACATTCCCGGCTTCCCCTCGCTGCTGGGCGAAGCTGCGCGCCAACGGTTGCAGGTCAACAACGCCTTCCCCAATGCTGAATGCCACGAGAGGGGACACGCGCCGGAGGGTTTTGATATCCCCTGCTTCCACCGCTGCATGGAACCTGCGCACCAGAGCGCAGATTTCGGTGTACTCGTTCAGTGCTATACGCGGCACCTGCTCTTTCTGGGGCACCACGACGTGTTGGACCGGCGCCTTCTCCCCACACGAACTGCCGATCGCGGCGATGCCGATCGCCATGAAGCATATGCCGATTCTTCTCATCTCACCCCTGGGTTCACGCTCACCCGACTCCGTTTCCCCGCGACTATAGGTTCGCACACCAAACCGGTCGAGGGAGATTCTATTCAGCATTCCGGCACGTACCGAAAGGCGCGAGATATTCGGGGGTAGAATCCCGCGGCCGCTCTCTGTACACTCCCGTGCATGAGATGGCTGTTCATGGTGTTTGCTGCTTTTGCCCTGGCGGGTTGTTCCACGATGCGCGACGTGTCGCGGGATCATCTGCTCCCCGTGGACGATCCGCCGACGGTTGATCTTGGGGCCTACCGGTCGGTGCAGGATCGGGACGACGGTCAGAACCCGGATCTCGCCGTTGCGGCGGCCATGTCGGGTGGGGGACATCGTGCCGCCAATTTCGGGGTGGGCGTGCTCCTGGCGCTGGAGTCGTTTTCGGTGGGCGAGGAGACGCTGGATCTGCTCCGGGAGATCGACTATTTCTCCACCGTTTCGGGTGGCGGCTTCGCGGCCGGGGTCTACATCTCCTCGCTCTACGACCATCTTCAGTTGCCGGGCGGCCGCACCGGGTACTCACTCGCACGCGCCCTGCAGCGCGACCGGAAGCGGTTGCTGGTCAACCTGGAGCGAGACTACCACGACACGGTCTTTGGAGGGTTGCTCTGTCTGCGCTGCTTCGGCACCGCGGATGCCGGCGACATACTTGAACGCAAGCTCGACAGGTATGTGCTCGGCGCGAAGTATCGCGATCCACGTCGCAGCATGACACTGCGCGATATTTTCCATCCCGCCGGAAGCACCGCTCCCGTTACAATGCCTTACTGGGTGGCCAACGCCACGGTCTACGAGAACGGCGCACGCTTTCAGTTCACACCCGACATGCTTGCCCGTTACGACGTCACCGGTTACACTCACTATCTCAAGAAACACACGCTCGGTGGTGACCGATATGATCTGCCCCTCGCCGTTGGCTTGAAGGCAAGCGCCTCGTTCCCCGTTGCGTTTCCGGCCACGACCCTGTGTTGTCAGCCCGGCCGCGACGCACTCAATCCCTACCTGCATCTGATGGACGGAGGCCTGGTGGACAACATGGGGTACCGCACTGCGATCGAACTGCTCAAACAGGACCGCGCCCGCCGCAAGGTCCTGTTGATCATCGACGCCTACAAGGGCGTGTCACTGCCCCATTCGCGAAGCGAGTACTCTCCCGCCGGCGCCCAGGTTGGCTATCGCATCATGAATATCTCGCTCGACAACGACCATAGTCGTCTCGATACCAACGTGCGCGCCCTCTTGCCGCCCGCCGACCAAACCGACGTCACGCCCATCGAAGTGATCACACTCAGCTTCAACGCGCTTAGGCCCGCGCCGGGCACCCCCGATACCGATGCCATGTTCGCGCTGTATCACGATGCCCGTGCCGTACCTACCTCGCTCAACATCACCCGACGCGAACAGGAACTCCTCATGGACGCGGGCCGCGCCGCGGTCCAGGCGCAGAGCGCCGAGATCATGGGACACCTGCTCTCGCGGCAGCCCTGACCGGCGGCTACTCGGGCTTGTCCTGTATTTCGGAGTTTGGCAGTATTTCTGCCGGTTCGATAACGATTAGGGAGGGACTGAAATGAAGAAGTTGGTCTGTGTTCTGACAATTGGCGTTGTGGCTACGGGGATGCTGCCCGCGATGGCGGCGAAGCAGGACGGCGGCGATGATGGTGACCTGGTACTGCTGAAACAGACCGGGCGCGCGTTTACGCGTGTGGCAAAGCAGGCGGTGCCCGCCGTTGTGTTCATCACGGTTGAGAAGACCGTAGAGACCCAACAGCCCAACGTCCGCTATAACGACCCGTTTGGCTTCTTTGGTCTTCCCCGGCCACGCCAGCCGCGGCAGCAACTCTTGAGGGGCCAGGGCTCCGGATTCATCATCACGAAGGATGGCTACATCCTTACCAACAACCATGTGGTCGGTGATGCCGACAGGATCACCGTGAAGCTCAATGACGGACGGGAGCTCGAAGCTGAACGGATCGGAACCGACCCGAAGTCGGAGGTGGCCGTCATCAAGGTCGATACGGACGAGGACCTACCCGTTCTGGAAACCGGCGATTCCAGCTCGCTCGAGATCGGGGAGTGGGTCATTGCGGTTGGCAATCCGTTTGGTCTCTCCGAAACCCTCACCGTCGGCGTGGTCAGCGCCATCGGGCGCAATGACATCGGTATTGCGGAGTATGAAGACTTCATTCAAACCGATGCGGCGATCAATCCGGGCAACTCGGGAGGTCCTCTGCTCAATATCGACGGCGAGGTCGTGGGAATCAACACGGCCATCTACAGCCAGAGCGGCGGCTACATGGGAATCGGGTTCGCGATCCCGATCGACCTGGCTATTGTGATCAAAGACCAGCTCGTGGCGTTTGGCAAAGTAACCCGCGGCTTCCTCGGGGTTCAACTCAACCCGCATGAAATGGACGAAGCCATGGCCGAGTCCTTCGAGCTCGACGAGGCCGGCGGCGTGCTGGTGGCCGAGGTCGTGCCGGACAGCCCTGCCGACGATGCCGGACTCGAAGCCGGGGACATCATCCTGGAAATGAACGGCGAAACCGTCGAGGGCAACCGCACGTTTCGCAACCGGGTGGCGCTGACTGAGCCGGGTAAGGAGATCAAGCTGAAGGTCTTCAGCGACGGCGACATAAAGACGCTGAAGGTGACCATTGGCACGTTGCCGGGCGACGAAGCTGTTCAACAGCAGGCGGTCGAAGTGGCGGAGAAGCTTGGCCTTTCGGTTCGCGAACTGACGCCGGAGCTGGCCGAGAAGTTCGGGCACGAGATGGGTGAGGGCGTGATGGTGGCCGGGGTTGAACCGTATAGCGCCGCGGCGCAGGCCGAGATGCAGCCGGGACACCTTATCCTGAGCGTCAACCGCAAGCCCGTGACGACCATCAAGGAATTCAGTGAAGCTCTGGCCGAGGTCGCCGAGCGAGGCCGGGTGCTCCTGCGCGTTAAGAGTCATCGCTACTCCTGGTATGCTTTGCTACGGTTTGAGTAGGGAATTCACATGGATGAGCAGGATAGACAGGATGCAGAAGAGAAGATCCTGAGCATCCTGTACATCCATGTTCCTCAACAATGAATATACCCGAACGTGTCAGGACCAAGCTGAGGGAACTGCCTGACAAGCCCGGGTGCTACCTGATGCGTGACAAGCGCGGACGCATCGTCTACGTCGGTAAGGCGCTTTCGCTCCGCAAGCGGGTGCAGTCCTACTTTCGCGACAGCTCTCTGCGGCGCGGCTCGCCCAAACTGCGCGGGCTGGTGCGTAGCGTTGCGGATATCGACTTGGTCGTGGTGCGCAACGAAGCGGAGGCGACGCTTACCGAGAGTCGCCTCATCAAGGAGTACCGGCCGCGCTACAACGTCAGTTTCCGCGATGACAAGCGCTTCCTCCTGCTTCGTGCCGACCTCGGGCAGCCGTTTCCACGCCTGCGACTGTGCCGTGTGAAGCGCGACGAAGGGTCGGAGTACTTCGGTCCGTTTCCTTCATCCGCTGCCACGCGCGCCACGCTGGACTTTATTGAGAAGCATTTCGGACTGCGCAAGTGTGGACCGCGCATTCCAGACGCTGAGACACACAAGCACTGCATCAACGATATCGTGCGTTTCTGTTCGGCACCATGCGTGGGGAAGATCTCGCCGGAGGGCTACCGCGAGCGCGTCCTGGAAGCCTGCGCGTTTCTACGCGGAGAGCGGCCGAAGGTGTTGCAGGAGGTCCGGGAGAATATGCAGGTGGCTTCGGAGAAGCTCGACTTCGAACGCGCGGCGGCGCTGCGCGACACCCTGCACGCGCTGAACCAGGTTGTCCGTGCCCGTGCCCGTATCGCCTCTACGCCGGAGCTGCGGCAGCAGGCGGCCGAACAGGGCGTGCGCGACCTGAAGAAGCTGCTCAAGCTGCCGGCGCTGCCGCATGTCATCGAAGCCTATGACATCTCCAACATTTCGGGCACCTACGCGGTGGCGAGCATGGTCGTCGCGGTTGACGGCCAGCCTCACAAGAATCTCTATCGCCGGTTCCGCATCAAGAGCGTCACCGGCAGCGATGATCCGGCCATGATGGCCGAAGTCATCCGGCGGCGCTACAGCGACCTGCGTGACAGCGGCGCCCCGCTGCCGGGACTCGTGCTTGTTGATGGAGGGCCTACCCAGCTGGCGGCGGCACGGGCGGAGTTGGCGCAACTGGGCCTGGTGCATGTGCCAACGGCCGGACTCGCCAAGCGGTTCGAATTGGTTTATGTTCACCCTGCAGAAGCGCCACTCGAGCTGGAGCGCAATTCACCGGCACTGCAAGTGTTGCAGCGGTTGCGCGACGAGGCGCACCGGTTTGCGCTGGATTACCATCAGCGCCTGCGTCGTCGGCGGATCCGAGAGTCGGTGTTGGATGACATCCCGGGCATCGGTCCGCGGCGCAAGCAGGAGTTACTGAAGCACTTGGGATCGCTGAGGCGAATCGAGAAGGCAAGCGAAGAGGATATTGCGAACGTCCCGGGCATAGGCAAGGAGACGGCACGGCTGATCAAGGCTGCATTGCGCGAAGCGGCGGGCTCCGGTCAAGGGGAGGGCCCCTCGCCCGACCGTCCCGGAATACCGGGCCGCTAAGGAGCGAGGGACCCTCCCCTTGACCTCCGCTTGGGCAGATGCGTTGTGTGTGGGAGAGAAACGTGGGGAAGGAGGAGAGATGGCACAGGCCCAATCGATTCTTGTTGTAAAGCTCAGTTCGCTGGGCGATCTGTTCCATGCTTTGCCGGCTGTTCACAATCTCAAGGTGGGACTCGGGGCGGAGATCGACTGGGTGACGCAGCGCGAGTACGCCGGGCTCGTGAGTTGTTTCGATGACGTGCGGCGTGTTATTCCGTTTGACCGGCGCGGTCGATCGCGCAAGCCGCGGGCTTTCCTGAAGGAGCTGCGTGCGGAGCGCTATGACATGGTGCTCGATATGCAGGGCCTGCTGAAGAGCGGCGTGATTACACGCCTGGCTCGGGCCGGTCGACGCCTCGGGCCCTCTTTCCAGCGGGAATGCGCCTGGCTTTTCTATCATGCCGTGGCCGGCAAGCGTGACAAGGAGCGGCATGCCGTCGAGGAGAACTTCGATGTGGTCCGGTTCCTGGGGCTGGACCCGATTCCGCCCGAGTTTCCCGTGACCTTTCCCGCAATTGAACTGGAGGGGATCGGGCCGCGTGTTGCCGTGATTCCTTCGTCGCGCTGGGTTACGAAAGACTGGACGCCGGCCGGCTTTGCCGCCGCGGCACGGCATCTGCGCGATGAACGCGGGGCGATCGTCTACCTGATGGGAGGGCCCGGTGATGCGGCGCGGTGCGCGGATATTGACCGCATGATGGGTGACGGAACCGTCAACCTTGCGGGCAAGACTTCGCTTGTCGAAATGGGAAGCTACCTGGCCGCGATGGATCTTCTGATAGCGAACGATTCGGGTCCGGTCCACATGGCCGCGGCCGTGGGCACGCCATCGCTCGTCCTCTTCGGTCCCACCTGCCCGGATCGCACAGGCCCCTACGGCGATGACCACCGCATTGTGCAGTCCGGCCCCCTCGAGTGCCGTCCCTGCTTCATGCGCGACTGCCCGCCCGGGCATCACCGCTGCATGGCGGATATCTCGGCTGACCAGGTGACGACCGTGGCGCTCGAGATGTTGAAGAAGGGGCGGGGCTGACGCGTCCCCGCGAGCCGAGGCCTATCCAGGCTCCATTCTGTACTAAGGTCTTTTCCCCGCAAACCCTTCCAATGCCTCCGGAAACGGGCAGTTTCTGCAATCGGCGCCGTGGACGAGACAGAAGTCGTGGAACACCTGGAGCAGACCCTGGCGCCGCAGTCCGGTGCGGTGGAGGGCGGGATTATGATCGCGCCCCAACAGGGCATGGGCCGTCTGGCGGGTCAGGGCATTGCTGGATTCCGTCGGCAGGTGTGCGAGTAGCGCCGTGATGTCGTGTCCTGTCGCGGCGAGAAATGGGACCAGGATGTTGATGATGATGGCGTTGAGCCGGCTATCCCCAATCAGGGCAATCGTCGACTTCACCGGCGATCGCCCCCAACTCAGCCGTTGATCCCAGAACACAGGTGCAGGCGTATCGGTGACCAGCCCTGCCGCCGCCGGGAACCACCGTTCCGGAGCCGACGTGTTCAGGCTGGTGAGTGCTTCGTGGAAAGAGCGCTTGCCGGCGAAAATTCCTGCTGCCGCGGCGAGGCGTCGCGCCGGGTGGTTCTGGGGGCGTAGTCCTGAGCGGGTCCACTGGTCCGCCGCGAGAATGCGCGACGACCATGCATCCTGCATGCGCCACCAGCGGTTCCACAGCGTACGCACGAAGCGTGTGGCTTCTTCATCCCAGTGTGGCTGGGGCGCCGACGGCAGGAGTCCGGCCACCCCCATCAGCAGGGCATAGGCGTCACGCGGTTTGCCGGCGCAGGTCTCCGTGAGGGCCTCGTGCGTGACGGTACCGGCGAGGTTGCGAAAGGCACTGCGGTTGTGCTTATACCCGAGCGCTGTCATGACCTCTTCATAGAGCACCTGTTCCGGACCTTGCTTGCGGATACTCTCGCTCATGCGCAGGGCCTTAATGCGCAGGCGCTCTTCGCCCGCCGCGTCGAGTATGGCGCCCTGGATGTCCGGATCACGCCCGGTGAGCACACGCCCGCATGGCGGGCGCTTGCGCGATACGGAAGCGTAAGGGTAGGCCGTGAGATCGAGACAATCGAAACTGAAGGTGGGTACGGCACTGATCGGGTCCCGCAAGGCAATCTGTACCGCTTTGCTCGGCAGGCTGGCCGGGCGGCGCTCCGGGAACCACGTGACGTGCGCGATGACGTTGCGGTAGGCGGGGTTGTCGGCATGACCGTGGTGATTCCAGTCGCGCGGATGGATGTGCACCTCAATATCGCCCTGCACGCGGCGCTGGTCGGGCGCCAGGATGAGGACGGCGTCACGGAAGTCCGGTCCGGCTTCCAGGTTCCAGCGACCCGGAGAGACCACGAGTGCGGCATCGCCCGTACTGGTCTTCAGCACTTCGGGGCGGTAACGCTCGTCGGCCCACACGCACTGGAGGTGTCGCTCGCTATAAGGAAAGAACCGCCCTGAGTCAGCTGTTTCCCGCACCCCTGACGGTGGCGGCTCCAACATGTCCGTGTACCGGGCGGCCCCGGCAAACTGTGCACTGAACTTGTGGTTCATGTTCCTGCTGTTTCTGCCCATACCCTCAGATCTCCCCGCCGATCCTCCCACAAACCCAACAACCCATAGCGAAGGCCAAGGGGAGGGGGTCGCAGGCCTTTCCGGGCGGTATTCCGCACGGTCCAGCCAAGACCTCCTCCCACAAACCCAACTACCCAAAGCG
>JADHWE010000006.1 GCA_016783675.1 Kiritimatiellia bacterium | reverse complement strand
TTTCAGCCCCCTATTCGCTTTCCTCGCTCACTTCTTCCTTGGATATTCCTTGTTGGATATTGGATATTCAACTCCCCTTCAGTTTGAGATCAACTCACGACCTGTAGGCGCCAGGCATCAACATTTGAACGTTATCAATGAGTTCGCCAATATGACATGGTTCCTGGATGGTGACGGCCAATTTCCCGCCACGGTCACCCTGAACCTGGATGTGACAACAAACGTCGATGGCTACGATATAACGGAGATCAACTCGATTGCCGGATGGGAGGGCGGAGTACAAGCCCACCAGGTGATGACGGTTGAATACAGTGTTGCCGGTGATGCCGGGTTCACGAGTCTGGGTACGTTTATAAACACCAACGCAGTCGCAACAGAGTACAGTCGCATTAGTCTTACCGACACGACTGGCTACCTGGCTAAAGGCGTTGACGCATTGAAGTTCACCTATGCAGATCCGGCCGATACTGACCGCATGGTTCTCCAGGAGATCGATGTCATTGGTACTGCAAGGATGGGTACGCTGATTCGGATTCGCTAGCGACGGGGCTGCCCCCCTGCTGCCTCCTCCTGCGCCTTCCGCCACGCACTCGGCGAGCACTCAAACCGCTTCCGGAAAATACGCTGCAGGCGCAGGGCGGTGCCGAGGCCGGTTTCGTAGGCGACGCGCTTGATCGGGTAGTTGGTGGTCCGCAGCAGCTCGCAGGACTTCTTAACCCGGGTGTCTTCGAGCAGGCGGGTGGGGGTGGTATCCAGGTCGCGCCTGGTAATGGTGGTGAGCTGCCAGCGGGTGAGCCTGCCGGCCTTTGCGATATCGTTGACGCCGATCGGCTCATGGAAATGGTCCAGCATGAAGCGAAGTGCCTTGCGTCCGCGCTCATCATCCACCGCCAGTGTGTAGGTGCTGCGGCGCTCTTCGATGCCGCCGGCGGGGACAACATACGGCTGTGTCACCGGCTCGCCGTCCAGAATCCTGTCCAACTGAGCAGCGGCCTCGTACCCGAGCGTGTCAAAATCGATCCGGATGCTCGAGATCGGTACGGCCGAGCATTCGCAGGCCAGCTCCATGTTGCCTACCCCCAGCACGGCTACCTCGCCGGGGATCTCGATGCCGGCGTCCATGCAGGCCTCGACCGCGCTCAGTGCCAGCCGGTCATCGATGCAGAAGACGGCGACCGGCTTTGGCTGCTTCTTCAGTTCTTCGCTCAGCCATTGCTTGCGCGCTCCCCATGCGATCCCTTTCTCGGAGCCGGTTTTGCCCCAGGCCAGCAGTGTTGCGGAGAGCCCCATCTGCTTCAGTCGCTCCTCATATCCACCAAAGCGAAGCCGTGTGATCGGCTCAGAGCGATCCGTCGTGTAACAGACGAAATGCCGGAACCCGAGATGCGCAAAGTAGTCGGCGGCCTCACTGCCTTCGCACTTGGCGTCGCCGCACACGACGGGGCAGGGGACGTTGAGTTTCTCAATGAACGCCAGTGCCTCCCGGCTCTCCACCATGTGGATGCACCCGTCGCCTTTCCAGTCGGCCGGCAACCGGCGACCGTATACGGCATCCAGGTTCAGGTGCCAGTTGGCCCTCCTGGCATACCGGGCCACTCCCTGGTGAAAGCGCGGGTCGGCCCACTCGGTGAACAGCAGGATCGATTTTTGGTGCTTGTCCATGTTTCCCTCTCAACAAGAATAATGATGCATCAGTACCTGCGTTGGCAACAGAGAATGGGGTCATGTGCTTCAGTTTCTGTAATGTGAAGCCAACGCCCCTCAAAGTGATGCATGCAGGTATCGAGATGATGCATAGTGGCTATTGCGAAGTCTGGGGCGGAGTGTGATACTGAGACCATCTCCACTCGTACCTCGCCCCGAGCGCATTACGAAGGATGGGGGTGTCCTCTGTATGGCCATCGTATCGAGGGACGAGCGGAGATGGCCGTCTCGGACATGGGCGCAAACTTCAATCGTCCACTCCCGCTGGGCGGGATTGCCGTTGTCGTCCTACCCAGAGAGAGTACATACGGAGAAAGAGATAGACATGAGACGACCAACTACTATCGCGGCCACGACTACGGCCTTGTTTCTTGTGGCTTCGGCGGCTCATGCGACGCCTGAACCCACCACGGTGCCCAAACCCAACATTGTCCACATCCTGACCGATGATCTGGGCTGGATGGACCCCGCGTGTTACTTCCGTGCGGTGCGTGGCGAGGAGTCGATCTACGAGACGCCGCATATGGATCGGCTGGCCAGGAATGGGCGGCGCTTCATGCAGGCGTATTCACCCGCGCCGACCTGCGCGCCATCGCGTGCAGCCTATATCTCCGGTCAGTACGGTGTACATAATGGGGTCCTGCATGTCATGGGCGGGCGGCTGGCGCGGCCCTATCACGCGGTGCATGCCTATGGTGAGCCCTTCTACCCGTCACGGGTCCCGCTTGACACTCCGACGATCCCGCGCTTGCTGAAGGAGGCCGGCTACGTCAGTGCGCATATCCAGAAATGGCACTGCGGCGGCCGCAGCAACGGCTATCCCGGACCGGTGGCGTACGGCTTTGACTTCAGCTGGGAGGGCAAGCCCGGCGTGCCCTACAATGACCCCGAACTGTGGGATGAGTGCGCCAGAAGGCCTGGATACTGGCACGGCATCTGGTCACCCCTAAACCCCCGGCATGAGGGCTTTGCGACATCCGCCCCCGACGATCCTTTCCGTACCGACCCCAAGGATGATGACCGTCCGTTCGACGGGGTGGTCGACCTTGCGGTGCGCTGGATGGACAAGGCCAAGAACCAGGATGAGCCTTTCTTCCTGAATTTCTGTCCCTCCTTCGTGCACGGACCTTTCTCTACCCGCGATCGCAAACGCCTTGAGCACTACTGCAAGAAGATGGGCGTGCCTTTTCCGACGGATCCGGGTCTGATTGCGGAAGGCATGCCATCGCGGCAGGCGAATCCCTATTACGCCGCGATGCTCGACAGCCTGGACTGGCAGGTTGGCAAGCTTCTCACGTTTCTTGAGGAGACCGACGATCCCCGCAATCCGGGGCACAAACTCATCGACAATACCTACGTCATGCTCAGTTCTGACAACGGTGGGCTGACACAGTCGCCGGTGAAGAATGGTCGCGGGAAGGGCGAACGTGAGCGCATCACGGACAACCTCCCATTGCGGGGTGGGAAGCTGGAGGTGTACGAGGGTGGATTGCGCATTCCCTTCATTGTCCAGGGACCCGGCGTTGAAGAGGGCAGCGTCTGCGACACCCCGATCAACCTGATTGATATGTTCCCGACCTACCTGGCCATGGCCGGGGCCAAACCGCGGGCTGACCTCGATCTGGACGGGTGCAATGTTCTGCCCGCGATTCTCGGGAAAGATGACAAGGCGCGCTTTGCCGATGGCCGGCCGCGCGAGAGCATCTTCTTTCACTATCCCAGTCCGCTGCCCTCCTCCAGTATCATCCGCAAGGGGGACTGGAAGCTGCTGCTCTACCATGGCGCTGGCATGGACCACACGCGCCCCGAGATCCAGTTGTACCGGCTTTACAACAAGGATGGCTCACCGGCTGATCTTGGTGAGGCCCACAATCTAGCCGACGAGCATCCCGAGAAGCGGGACGAGCTGCTCAGCAAGTTGAAGGCGTGGTTGGCAACCTATGACGCGCCGCTACCTTACAAGAATGCGGATACTCCTGGTCGGGGGCTTCCTGGCAACGACAAGGTCCCGGAGGTACTCAAGCGAAGCAGCAAGGGCGATCGCATCGAAGTGCGTTTCGAGACGGGCAAGGACAAGGCGAAGATTGTGGATGCCAGGTTGGTCTATACCACCAACGGTTCAGACTTTCTGCGGGACCATCCCGGGTATGAGGAGTGGCTCGAGGCTCCCGCTACATTGGGCAAGGGCGTGGCCACGGCGATTGCCCCGCCGGGGATGACGCATGGCGTCTTCTATTTGCGTGACGAGAACAACTATCAGGTCAACTCCGAGTGGGTTGCTCCCTATGGTGGGCCGGGCGGAAAGGACGGCACCGGTGTGGCCGTGATTGAGGACGGCTACGCCTATCGGCCGGGCCTGGTGTCGCTGATCAACACCGCGGTCAAGGCGAAGCGGAATGCAAGGAAGAGCGGCCAGGACACACGCGCGCTGGAACTGGAGATCAAGTCGGCCAAGGGGATTGCCAAGACCCCGGTCGAGGAGCGCAGCTATGCCTCCGCCATGCGCAACCTGCGCTATGCCATATGCGCTCTGGATGTGCCGGAGGCGAAGCTTTCGGTTCTGAACCAGTTTGTGACCAAGCGATGGTCGAGCCCCGTGCGAGATAATACGCGAGCCAGGGGTGAACATCCGCCGTCGCAGACGTCCGCGCAGGCCTTCGACGGCGACGTCAAGACCAAGTGGCTCGACTTCTCTCCTGAGGCGAGCTGGATTCAGATCCGGCACAAAGCGCCCGAAGCCATCAGCGGCTATGCCATTACCAGTGCGGATGATGGTCAGGAGCGGGATCCCAGGGACTGGCAGCTACAGGGGTCCAATGACGGTAAAAGCTGGACCACGCTGGACACGCGCACAGGTGAACAGTGGTCCAAGCGCCTTGAGAAGCGCCGTTTCAGCTGCAAGAAGACCAAGGCCTACCCCTTCTATCGACTGAACATCTCGGCCGTCCGGGATGTCAAGACCGCCAACTCGGTTCAGATTGCTGAGATTGAGTTCTTGCGATAACCGCCTGATCAGACATCCGTCATTTGCTTGCCGCACGGCCGGTGCAGGAGGAGCATCGGCACCTCTGGCGTAATCTGTGATCATTCTGTACGATGTGTAGGAACTGTGAGGTGATAATGACATTAAGAGATCGTGTTATGGGTTTTGCTTTGCGGCGTGGGTCTAGCTGGATTGTCCTGTTGGGACTGCTGATTGCCGGCATGGCTCTGCCGGTCGCGGCAGCACCGCAAACGGCCGATCCGGCCGACGCGCAGCTCTTGCAGCTCTTTCCGAAATCGGCGGCACCGACGAACTTTGAGAAACAGAGCGAGACGGTCTTGCTCAAGAGTCTGGCCTGGTGGGAGCGGGATAAGAAGTGGCATCCGGAGCTGGACGAGAATTCGGTCTTCCACGCCACGCTCCAGCACCGTTCGACGACCGAGCGGAGCTGGGAACTCGGCATCGGCAAGGGCGGACAGATCTACTCGATGTACTCCTCGTTTGGCGAGGCGATGGCGCCATCGCAGCCGGATAGCCAGTGGAATGATGAAGTCTGGCAGTTTACGACCATCTACGGACATCTGCTGGGGCGCGACCTGCCCGACATACCCGGTGATGCCACACGGATGAAGTTCGCCAATGCGTTCGTCCACCAGTCGGGCGTCTACACGAAAGAGAAGGACAGCAAGCCGTTCTACTCTCCGATCCTGGCCGAGCATTTCGATGCGAAAGAGCGCTCCTACTCAGTGCTGTCGTGGGGCCAGATTCCGTCCCCGAGCATCAACCGCAGTGGGATACTAGTCTACACCAAGTACCGCGATCTCGGTGCGGGCGTCATCGAGGTGACCTACGTCATCTACAACTTCGAGGACGAACCGATGACCAATCTGGGGCCGTGGGGTGGGGTGCGTACCTCCGTGTTTCCCGAGCACGTCATCTCCAACCCCGACGGTTCGTACCGTTTCTTCACGCCTTGGTCATATGGTTTTGACCGCCTCGATGGGTGCAGGGTCAACTTCGAGGACACCGGCGGCTGGGCCGCGGTGACCGCCAATGCGGACAACCCCTATAGCCATGCGATCGGGGTGGTATTCGGCAAGCAGCTGGACCGGAAGGGCGAGCACTACGGCAAGCCGCGTTACGACTGCGGCGATAGCCGGCACGGGACGCGCGACTATACCGTCCAGGCCACCGTTATCAACATCAAGGATAAGCCCGGAACGCCGCACATGCTGCGCATGTATTTCGTGATCGATACGCTCGACAAGGTGGCCGAGAAGTGCAACCGGCTTGCGGATCATGCCGACTACGAGCCGCTCGATCTCTCGGAGGCCAACACGCCGCTGGTTCCTCTTTATGCAAAGCGGGTCGGGGCCGATGCAGTGCTGAGCCGCGAAGCCGCCGGGCAGCCCGTCTGCAAGGTATACGCCTGGCCGGTGAACCAATCCGTTCCGCTTTTTCTGATGAAGAACAATGAGACCGGACGCCATTTCGTGACCACAGACCCGTACGCACAGTGTGCGAGCGAGCCGTTCAAGAATCCGTTCAAGCCCGGGCACGCGAGCTACGCGAAGTACCAGGACCGCACTATCTATCGGCCCTATCTCAAAAAGACCGATTGGATCGAGTTGTTAGGCTTCGTGATGCCTGAAGATAGGGCGGACAGGAAAACGTATGCGTACGACTCCTTGTCAGCCATCCCGGCCCTGGAACAGGCTTTCGACCCGGGGGACACGATTGGTGCTCAAGACATAATGGTGCGGAGGAACACCGATTAAACCGGTTTCCTATGTCAACCCGCTGATCGGTGCGGTCACCTACGCTGAAGGCAGCGCCGATGCGCACGGTTTCGGGAAGACCTTCCCCGGTGCGGCCACACCGTTTGGGCTGGTCCAGCTCAGCCCCGACACGATCACTGGCGGCGACAACAGTTCCGGCTACTCCTATGTGCATGACACGCTGGAGGGCTTCAGCTTCACCCACCTTAGCGGTACCGGCTGGTATGGCGATCTGGGCAACTTCCTGGTTACCCCCACGGTGGGTGCACTGCACACGGCCAGGGGCACGCGCGAGAATCCGGACCGGGGATATCGCTCGCGGATATCGCATGCCACTGAAGTGGCGCAGGCCGGCTACTACGCGATCACACTCGACGACTACGCGGTGCGGGCTGAGCTGACGGCGACGCCGCGTGCAGGGATGATTCGCTTCGCGTTTCCCAAGCATGAGCAATCCCGGATCCAGATCGATCTGGCGCGCAGGGTGGGGGGTACCTCGACCGAGCAGTTCGTACGCGTTGTGGATGAGCACACCATCTGTGGCTGGATGACCTGTCCGCCCGAAGGCGGCGGATTCGGCAACGGTGGCGGCACTGTCGATTACACGGTTCACTTCTACTGTCAGTTCAGCAAGCCGCTGACACGATACGGGGTTTGGCGTGCCGAGATCCCGGACGCGTGGGAACGGAAGAACTTCGACGTGGCGGCCGATGCCTACCAGCAGGCCGTGGCGGAGGCGCCCGTCACGTATGGTGCGCGCGAGGCGCAGGGGCGGCACCTCGGGTTCTTCACGGAGTTCGAGACGGCAGCGGACGACGTCGTGCTGCTCAAGTGCGGTATCTCATTCGTGAGCATCGAAGGGGCAAAAGCCAACCTTGAGCACGACATTCCGCACTGGGATTTCGATGCTGTGCGTGACGAGGCCCAGGCATCCTGGGAGCGGGCGCTGTCAGTCGTGCGCGTCGAGGGCGGGACGGACGACGACAAGGAGACCTTCTACACGGCGCTCTATCACACGATGATAGATCCCCGTTGCGTTAGCGATGTGAACGGCGACTACGTTGGCGCGGATGGGCATGTGCACCGGGCCGAGGACTTCACCTATCGCTCTGTCTTCAGTGGGTGGGATGTCTATCGTTCGCAGTTTCCACTGCAGACGCTCATCAATCCCGCCATGGTGAACGACGAGATCAACTCCCTGCTGCAGATCGCGGAACTTAGTGGGCGAGGGTATTTGCCGCGATGGGAAATGCTAAACGCCTATACGGGCTCAATGCTCGGAAATCCCGGGGTCGTGGTGATCGTGGATGCCTACCGCAAGGGAATCAGGAACTACGACACCGACAAAGCGTTCGCCTGCTGTCGGCAGTCAGTTGACACCTTCGGTAACGGCGAGCAAGGATACGCTGCCAAGGGCATTGGCAAGGGGTGTATTTCTGAAACGCTGGAATACGCGTACTCCGACTGGTGTTTCGCGCGCTTTGCCGAAAGCCTCGGCAAGGCCGATCTGGCGCGCGTCTACGACGAGCGCAGCAGGGCCTATCGCAACATCTGGAACGACGAGGTGCGCTGGTTTCGCGCCCGGGACGAGGAGGGCCACTGGCTCGACTGGCAGGGCAAGACCGTGCATGGCCAGGGTTGCCGCGAGTCCAATCCCTATCAGCAGGGCTGGTTTGTGCCGCACGATATTCCCGGTCTGGTTGAGCTGATGGGGGAAGACTACTTTCTCCAAGAGCTGACTGCGCTCTTTGAGAACACGCCGGAGGATTTTCTCTGGAACGACTACTACAACCACCCGAATGAGCCGGTGCACAACACCGTCTTTCTCTTCAACGCGATTGGGAAGCCATGGCTGACGCAAAAGTGGTCACGCATGATCTGCGCCAAGGCCTATGGGCCGGGTCCCTTTGGACTCTGCGGAAACGAAGACGTCGGCCAGATGTCAGCCTGGTATGTTTTGGCGGCGATGGGTATTCACCCCATCTGTCCCGGGGACGGCATCTACCAGATCACCAGCCCCGTCTTTGATCGCATCGAGATCACGCTGGACCCGGACTATCACACCGGCAAGACGTTCACCATTGTTGCCCGCAACAACAGCCCCGACAACATCTACATCCAGTCGGCCGAACTGAACGGTCGTCCCCTTGATCGTCTCGAAATCAGCCATGAGGAGATCACGGCAGGTGGTCTGTTGGTGCTGACTATGGGCGACAGTCAGGCCCGCTAGTGATCGTTAGGTGTTGCGCACGCGGATTCCATCCATGTGGCATATTCCGCCTCGGTACACTCGCTCGCCGCGAGGGCAAGGGTCTGGACGACCACACCTTGCCAAAGGCTGCTCGCGTCCGACCACCTAGTCGAACCGCAGAAAGCGTATCTCACGGAGGTGCAGCTCAACCTGGACCCCTACAAGCTCAGGGCTCTTATCGATGCAAAGCAGCGACAGATCTTCAGCAAGCTTGGGTAACATCAATTATGGCGCAACCACTTCACTCAGAGAGATCGCTTCGGTAACCTTTTATTCTGGCGCAACGCGTGGGAGGATTTACCCCGTTTTGCAGAAGCAATGTATATGAGATGAGTATTCTCAATTTGGAGTGCAAAAAGTACGATTACAGGACGCGACCGCATGAATATACGCGGGTGACGTGCAACTATGGTCGCGGGCGGTTATCTATCTACGGTGTGTCTCTGGTTTCGTCTGGATAGGCCATCAGGACCATTCGGCGCTTCAAATCATCCACATACGTGCGCAGTGCTTCGAGGGTCAAAGGCTTGATCAAGTAGTCGGGTAATTCGACAATCGCAACTGAGTTCAGCAGCAGTGAAATCATGCCTGGGTCCAATCCGCCATCCTTCTGCTGAGCGTCCTCAAAACAGGCTTCAATCTGAAAGCCCTCCTGCTCCAGAAAGTACAGGTCGACGATATCCTTGAGCTCGCATCGGCTGATCAACGTCGTAATCTTGTTCAGCATGATTTCATGGAGTGTGTCAACTCGAACGTCCCCGAATAGCCTCTTCTCTTGATCGATTTGGGGGCTGACGTCAAAGACGATATCAATGATCTCGGTATGATCCGCGGTGGTAAGGTGGTATCGCCTGAAAGTTGGGGCGTCTCGCAGCAATTCCAAATCAGCGTTACTGTCCCTGGCGCAGAGCCGCATGACGCCATCGAGTTCAAGCCAATCCAAGTGCTCGACCGAGAAGAGGTCGAGGTCATACGAGTATCTGTGCTGGAGATAGAACAGACCCAACGCGCTTCCCCCTGTCAGGAAGAAGCGTTTCTCCCTCGAAAAGAAGGCCTTCAGAAAATCCCGTTTGAGCGGGGTAATTGCTTTAGAGTTTTCCCAGGTCATGCCACATCCCAAACAGGTATTCCCATAGCGGCCGCGCCGGGCCCAACCAGCGACTGACACCTTCGAATTCCTGCTGAATCTCCGCCGGCTTAAGGAAGAACCACACTTCAGGGGTCTTCAGTTCCCGCATCAACCACGCCATCAGTCGATGTCGCTCCACGCCCGTCGTAGAGCGCAGTCGACGGCGTATCTCTGCAACCGACCACTGCCGATCCCAGCAAATATAGGGTATTGTGTCGGGGGTCCAATTGTCTGTTTGAACGGTCATAAGTCAGTGACAACCCTCTCTTAACCGACGTGACGCATGCGTGTCCAGACCGTCTCAACGGCTCTTTGGAGTTAAAAAAGGGTGGCACAATCGGGGTATAGGGTCAAGAAATGCCCAAAGGCGAAGTCTGCGGAAGAGTCGTTCATCTGGGGACTCGGTCGTTCCTGTCTGAGGGCGTAGCTTCCAGAAAATGATGCCTCGTGGATCCATAATGATGCATGTGGGCCATTGCTCCGGTTGGCTCTTTGGGCGATAGTGAGACCACTACTGAATACCAAATTCATTGGAAGTGAGTAAAACGATGACCGCTGAAGAGACTCAAGAGCAGAAGGCCCCGGACGAAACGCAGGCGCTATTCATGGGGTTGTTCCCTGAATCACCGGCGCCGACATTCTACGACAAGCCGAGCGAGCTGGTGCTGAAGAAGGAGCTCGACTGGAAGATTCGTGACAGTCGATGGGGGGCGCGTGGCGATGAGTGGCGTGGGCTGTCCCTCGTGGACGAGGAGACGCGCCAGGAGCAGAAGGGCGAGCTTGATGAGAGTGCCGTGTTCCATGCGCGGCTGCAGCACCAGTCTCCGGAGGAACGTAAGTGGGACCTGGGAATTGGCAAAGGCGGGCACCTCTATTCGATCTACTCGTTCTTCGGCGAGGCGGTGCCGCCCCAGAATCAGGGCGCGCAGTGGATGGATGAGGCCTGGCAGTTCACCACGATCTATCCGAGCATTGCGCGCATGAATGAGCTCCCCGAGGACAGGGGGACTGTATTCAAGCACTACGGGAATGCATTCGTGCATCAGTCCGGCATGTACATCAAGGGGGACATGGAGAAGAAGACCTTCTATACCCCGTTGCTGGGCGAGCACTTTGATCCAGAGAAGCGCTCCTTCTCGATGCTGAACTGGGGGCAAGTTCCCACCCCGAGCATGAACCGCAGCGGGGTACTGATTTACGTCAACTACCGCGATCTTGGGGACGGCGTGATCGAGATGAGCTACCTCGTCTACAACTTCGAGGACGAGTGCCAGATGAACCTTGGCCCCTGGGGTGGGGTGCGTCACTCGTTGTTCCGGGAGCAGGTCGTCTCCAACCCGGACGGCTCCTATCGCTATTGGCATCCGGTTAGTTTCTTTTCCAACGACCGTTCCATTCCCTTCAAGGACACCGGCGGCTGGATTGCGGCCACGCCCAATGCGGATAATCCATACGATTACGCTCTCGGTGTCGTCTTCGGTAAGGAGCTGACCGACGGGGCCAAAGACCACACGCCGAGTTACGCCTGTGGCTACGCTGACGATGCCATGCGCGACTACATGGTGCAGGCGACCAACTACGGTCCAGAGGAGACCCCGCGCACGCCGCACCTTATCCGGATGTACTTCGTGATCGGCTCACTCGAGCATGTCGCGAAGAAGGGCAGCATCCTTGCCGAGCATGCGGACCACCAGGTACTCGACTTCAACGAGGGGATCGTACCGCTCGTACCTCTCTACGCGAAGACGCTCGAAGGGGATACCGTGCTGAGCCGCGAAGGGGCAGGGGACCCGCAGTGCCGGGTTTACGCCTGGCCGGTCAACGGGTCGTATCCGCTCTTCGTGATCAGGAACAACGAGACCGGGCGCCACTTTGTCACACTCGACCCCTACACGCAGTGCGCGCAGGAACCGTTCAAGAACCCGTACGAGCCCGGTCACGAGCTCCACGCCAAGTACGAGAATCAGACGATCTACCATACCTACAAGCAGCAGACCGACTGGGTCGAGTTACTCGGCTTCGTCATGTCTAAAGATGTGGCGAACACGGCGGCCCACGAGTACATCTCACTCTCAGACGTGCCCGCGCTCGCGGACTCCTTCGATGCCGGCGAGAAGATGGGAGCGGACGAGGTCGTGGTTAGGGTCTGATCCTGTTTGGCGCAATCAGTCTAAGTGAGGGCTCCGCTGTCGGCACCGAGGAACCCGTGGGGCGACCGATTCTTCGCCCCGAAGGGGCAGGATATACCAGCCCAGGGCGAAGCCCTGGGAATTGCCGGGGAAAGGCATGTAGCCCTGAAAGGGCGAGATATAGAACTCGAAAACGTGCGTAGATATCCCGCCCTTTCAGGGCTGATACTCCCTCGCATACGTTACCCAGGGCGTTGCCCTGGGCTTGTATATTTCGCCCTTTCAGGGCTACTGGCAAAGCCGCCCACGTGTCCTTTGGAGCTTTGCCGACAACGGCGGAGATGGGGGTTCGTGGCCTCTCATTTGCCCTGTCAAGAATGATGCAGGCGTCGTTGGCAATGATGCATGTTGGCGGTTGGTGCAGCAGCACCCAAAAGTCTATCCTTCTTGCGATGCATGGCAATTCATAGGGGAAAGAGCGTGATGACCGGCAAAGAGAAGCTTGAGATGGTTTTGAACGGTGGGGTTCCGGAAACGCCACCGCACTGGGAACTGGTTTTTCAGATCGAGAAGGAAATGTTCGGTGTCGACCTGGAGGCGTTGTCGGAAGCCGACCGGCAGGCCGCACAGATCGATGTCTATCACCGCTTGGTTGACGAGTATGACTGGGCGGCGATCCGCGGCGGATACGGTGTCGAGGAGATTGCCGGAGTCAAAAAGGCACTCGGCCACAAGGCGCTTATTCCCGCTTACGATGGTGGTGGCGTCTTCTACATGCCGACCGGCGGTGATGTAATGGACTTCGTGATCCGCCTGTTCGAACAGCCGGACGAGCTGCACGCGGAGGCGCGGCAGAAGGTCGAGAACGCGAAGGTGTACTTCAAACAGGCCGTCGATGTCGGGGCCGACTTCTTTGTCCTGACGTATGATTTCGGCTATAACGATGCGCCGTTTGTTTCGCCTGATCAGTATGCCGAGTTTGTCGCGCCGTATCTGACCGAGGTCGTTGCGAATATCCATGACCTGGGCAAGAAGGCCATCCTGCATTCGGATGGCTGCATCACCCAGATCCTCGATCAGATCCATGCCACCGGCGTCGATGGCTACCAGTCAGTCGACCCGCAGGGCCACATGGATATCAAGGAGGTCAGAGCGCAGTACCCGGACTGGATTCTGATGGGTAATGTCGCCTGCAACATGCTGCAGGACACCAACCAGAATGAGATCCGGGAGTCAGTGCGCTACTGCATGACACATGGCGGGGTAGGGAAGCCCTACATCTTCTCGACCTCGAATTGCATCTTCAACGGCATGCCGCCGGAGAGCTACAAGACGATGTGGGACGAGTATAGATGCATCGCAGAGGCGCACGTCGCTTAGGAATGATATGACTGCACGCCACAATGATTACAGCGACAGCGTTTACGCTAGCGGTGTGCTCGGCCTCATTGATGCGTGTGAGAAAAAGATCCAAGACCACATGGTCACCAAGGTGGCGGAGCTCGAGGTCACCGTGTGGCTGACCCCCGAACCGGTGCCGTTATCCCCATAAGGCGTTGCTTGTTCGTGAGTAGTTCAGGACAGGGGTGGCGGTTCCGAGCCCAAAAGGATTCATCAGGTTGATAAAATGATGCATGCTTGCCATTGTGATGAAGTCCATCATGAGGGATACTGATTGTCTGGAGTGAGGCGGCGAGTCCTCGCTGTGCAGGCTCAACGGGGTTCGCGGTTCTGAACCGGCTTTGGACGACGAGATGAGAATCAGAAAGAAGGGGAGCGCAAAGCATGTCCATGGATAGACGCAGATTTATAGGGACCGCCGGACTCGGGGCAGTGGCCTATGCCGCCCTGCCGAACATCGAGTGGGCCTGGGGTGATATTCCCTCCCGGACGGGTACCATCATCGAGGGGCGCAAACTCAACATCGCTTGCATCGGGGTTGGGGGCAAGGGGAATAGTGATGTGGCAGCGGTCGCCGGCGAGAATATCGTGGCGCTCTGCGATGTCGATTTCGAACGGGCCAAGGGCACCTTCGAAAAGTATCCCCAGGCCAAGCGATACAAGGATTTCCGGCGCATGCTGATGGAAATGGATGACCAGATCGATGCCGTCACTATCAGCACCCCGGACCACATGCATTTTCCGGCGGCGATGATGGCGATCAAGATGGGCAAGCATGTCTTTGTGCAGAAGCCGTTGGCGCACACCATTGAAGAAGCCCGGTCGCTTACGGAGGCGGCGCGCAAGCACCAGGTGGCTACGCATATGGGGATCCAGGGACATTCCGGAACAGGTATCCGGCGGCTGCGCGAGTGGTACGCGGCGAGGGCTGTTGGTGAAGTCCATGAGGTGCACATCTACACGAACCGGCCTATCTGGCCCCAGGGCGACCGGCCGCTGCAGCCGGCCCAGGCGGCGCCGACGCACCTGGACTGGAATCTCTGGCAGGGCGTGGCCCAGGAGCGCGCCTACAACAGGGCCTATCTCCCCTTCGCATGGCGCGGATGGTGGGAGTACGGCTGCGGCGCGCTGGGCGACATCGGCTGTCATGCCATGGACTGCCACTTCGATGTCCTCAAGCTGGGACGTCCGACCAGCGTGGACGCCGTCACCGGCCCGAAAAGCGAGTGGAGCTGCCCCGCGTGGTCGATCATCACCTATCAATTCCCTGCCACCGCCGAGCGCGGGCCGATCAAGCTTGTCTGGCACGACGGCAAAAAGCAGCCGCCTCGCCCGCCCGAGCTCGAGGAGGGACGGAATCTGCCGGGCGGTGACGGGGGCGCCTTCTGGTACGGTTCTGAAGGCACGCTCATGTTCAACGGCATCTACTGCCAATCCATCCGCATCATTCCGGAGGCGAAGATGCGTGAGTTTGGTAAGAACGGACTACCGGAGAAGACCGAGAAACCTTCGATCGGTCACTACAAGGAATGGATCGAAGCCTGCAAGGGCGGGGCGCCCGCCGGAGCCAACTTCGACTATGCCGGACCGTTGACCGAAATGGTATTGATAGGCAACCTGGCCGCCCGGCTGGGACGGCGTATTGAGTGGGACGCGAAACGTATGGAGTGCCCCAACGATCCGGAAGCCACGGCCCTGGTTCGTAAGCAATATCGGAAGTACTAGAGAATTGAAAATTGAAAGTTTAAGATTGAAAATTGTGAGGGATTCAGGATCCAAAGGACGCTGAACATGCGAAACGTGATAGTGGTTTGCGGGATAGTGTTGTCGATCTCTTGCCTCGCCTGTGCGGGTGCGGAGTTTGTGGGCATAGACGCGCTGGATGAGGTCTATGAGAACTACCGCCGGGAGGGAAGCGGCCTCTGGCCGGAGCCGGAGAACGGGGCGGCCGCGAAGCTGTCCGGGGGAGCAACGGTAAGTGCGTGCACCGAAGGTGCCGCGTGCGGCGAGGGACCGGAAATGGCGTTTGACGGCACTGCGAAAACCAAGTACTGCACTCTCGCTCCTACGATGTGGATTCAGCACCAGTCCGCGAAGGGCACGACGAAGCATGTTGTGGCCTATGCCCTGACCACGGCCAACGATCATCCGCTGCGCGATCCCTGCAATTGGACCCTGAGGGGATCCACGGATGGCAAGCAGTGGGATGTGTTGGATCAGCGCAAGGACGAGGAGTTCTCGCAGCGCTTCCAGAGGCGCCAGTTCGAGGTCAGTAAGCCGGGCGACTACGCCTGGTACAAACTGGACGTCACTAAGAACTGGGGCACGCACACCACCCAGCTCTCCGAGCTGGAACTGCTCACGGCCGAAGAGCTGAAGGCGGTGGCGAAGAATCCCGCTGCGGTCGGTGCTGCCGGCTGGGAGCCGCTGTTCGCTCCTGATCTCTCGAATGCCGAGTTCCCTGCAGGGGTCTGGACCGTGTCGAATGGCGAGATCACTGCCAGCCAGGACAAGCTGATCATGACCAAAAAGGAATACGAGAACTTCGTTCTCGATCTCGAATTCAAGAACGGCCCGGCCGCCAACAGCGGCGTGTTTGTATACCTCACGGATCCGGCCGGTTGGGTTCGGAACTCGGTAGAGATTCAGATTACCGATGACGAGTCGGAAAAATGGGCCAAGGCGAATCCCACCTGGAAGTGCGGGGCCATCTTCGGGCGCTTGGCGCCCTGTGAGAGTGCGGTGAAACCCGCAGGGGAGTGGAATCGCTACACGATCATCTGCAAAGGCCCACGTATCGATGTGATCCTCAACGGCGAACACGTGAACTCCATGGATATGCTCAAGTGGGATTCCGCCACGCATAACCCGGATGGCACGAAAAAGCCAGGATGGCTGAGCAAGCCGCTCAACAACCATCCCACCAAAGGCCGCATTGGCTTCCAGGGCAAACACGGTGGGGCGCCGATCTGGTTTCGCAACCTGAAGATTAAGCCGCTGGACTGAACTCGATTGCTATGAAGAAACCCAACATTCTCGTGATCATGCCGGACACGTTGCGGGGCGACTCGCTGGCGTCTGCGGGGCATCCCGCGGTCCAGACGCCGAACCTGGATCGGCTGGCCTCCATGGGGGTGCGGTTTGACAACGCCTACAGTTCGAGTCCGATCTGCATGCCTGCACGCAGTAACTGCATCAGCGGCCTCTACAGCCACAACACCGGCCAGTGGAGCAATACCGGCCACCTGCCGGCGGGGACACGCACCTACATGAGTGTGCTCCGGGAGAACGGATACCGCACCGCCCACATCGGTAAGTCGCACTACTACGTCCATTCCGGTCAACACCTGGAGAGTGAAAAGGACTATGTAAAGAGCCTGGGTCATGAGGATGTACTCGAAACCACGGGTCCGTGGGCAACACTTGATACCGACTCCATCCTGACCGATCGCTGGCGGAAAATGGGGCTACTCGACATGTTCAGGGACGACTATCTTAGGCGACAGGAGGTTGGACCCTTCAAGGCCACCTGGCCCAGTCCTCTGCCCGAAGACGAACACATGGACACGTTTGTCGTTCGTACGGCTGCAAGGTACTTGCGGGACTATGATGATGAGCGGCCGTTTGCCGTATTCGTCGGCATCGGCGGGCCGCACGATCCGTGGGATCCGCCCCAGGCGTGGGCCGACAGGTTTGAGGATGTCGATGTGCCCGCGCCACTCCCCCCGACCGAGGCCGAAGCGTGGTTAGGCGCGTCGGCGCAAGCGTTCCACAAGGCGATGATGGGCGAGCCGGCAGACAAGGAAACGTGGCAGGCTATCCGCCGGCTTTACTATGCCAAGATCGCCCATCTCGACAGCCTTGTTGGGGAGCTCTTGGACGTGCTCGAGGCAAAGGGCGAACTGGACAATACGGTCATTGCGTTCTGGTCTGATCATGGTGACCGGCTCTGTGATCGGGGCAAGGTGCACAAGTCCGTGTACTATGACGAATCCGCTCGCGTGCCCCTGATCCTTCGTCTGCCCGGCAATCCGGGAGCGGGGAAGGGGTGTGAAAGCATCGTCAGCATTAATGACATCTTTCCGACCGTCCTGGAGGCTGCCGGTGTGGAATCAGTCGACTGCTTCGGCCAATCGCTGGTACCGGCAACAGCGGACGCCGGCGCGACATTTCACGAGGCCGTCTTCAGTGAGATTGAGAACGCCGGTGGCCGCACGACAATGATCCGCACGCAGCGCTACAAGATGGTGATCAATGTCGAAGCCGAGACGCTGCAGCTCTTCGACATGCAGAAGGATCCCCGGGAACTACAGAACCTGGCGGGTCGTGGTGATATGAGCGACCTGGAGCGGGACCTCAAAGATCGCATCTTCCGGTGGCGATTGGAGACCGGGACTGACCTGCAGGGGCTGGGGTGTCCGCAATAGTGGCCTCGTTAGAGTTCGAGAGGTGGGTCGATATCCGACAGTGGGGAAGGGATGCCCTCTCACTGTCCGATGTGATGCATAAGCACGGGAATATGATGCAACAAAGCCGTTGTGGCTTTGGCGAGGATGCGGCATTCTCTTTGGCACTATGACTTCACAAATCAATCTGAGCAGTGCAGGGCTGGTTCCGTTGGACGCTTGTAGCGACGGCGGTTTCCGGTGTGGGGTGGATGGGGTTGAGCATATCACCCGAACCGGCGACGGTAAGGTGGAGTTCATTCAGTTCAAAGACCGGGCCGTTGCCTATGTCGCATCGGCGATGGGCTACCCGGCCTACTACCCCCTGCATGATGTACGGATCGATAGGCCGCTGAAGGCGGTGCTGATGGACCTGGACGGCACCACGGTCCACAGCGAGCATTTCTGGATCTGGATCATTGAGAAGACGACGGCCAGCCTGCTGGGCGATTCGACCTTCCGACTCGAAGCCGCAGACGAGCCCTTTGTATCAGGCCACTCGGTCTCCGAACACCTGCAGTACTGCATTGGCAAATACTGCCCGGACAAGTCGGTAGAAGAGGCGCGGACCTGGTACTTCAAGCACACCAACCACGAGATGAATGAGATCATGGAAGGCCGCGGCAAGAAGGGCGCCTTCACGCCGTCACCGGGCATCAAGGAGTTCCTGCATGAGCTCAAGGCCATGGGCCTGAAGATTGGGCTGGTGACTTCCGGTCTCTACGAGAAGGCATGGCCGGAAATCCTCGATGCATTCAAGACGCTGGATATGGGCGACCCCAACGATTTCTACGATGCCATCATCACCGCCGGTCACGCCATTCGCCCCGGCGAACCAGGCACGCTTGGCGAGCTCTCTCCCAAGCCGCACCCGTGGCTTTACGCCGAGACGGCACGGGTTGGTCTCGGCATTCCGTTCGAAGATCGGCACCAGGTGGTTGGCATCGAGGACAGCGGCGCCGGGATCGTCTCCATCCTGCTGGCCGGCTTCGCCCCGATCGGCATCGGTGGCGGCAACATCATCGACAGCGGAACCCAAGGCCTCTGCACGCACTATGAAGAGGGCTTCGAGGGCGTGCTGAAGCGCTTGTCGTAGGTGGGGTACACGGCAATCGCAATGGCCATAATGATGCAGTGGCATTCCAAAGTGATGCATAGTGACGATTGAATGATGGACCGGAGAAACGGAACATGGACGGAGTATGAAGAAAACAAAGACAGCCTATATCGTGCCACACACGCACTGGGACCGTGAGTGGCGTTACCCGATATGGAAGAACCGCGTCCTGTTGGTTGAGTTCATGGAGGAGCTCCTTGATACGCTGGACTCCGATCCGGACTACCGTAGTTTCGTGTTGGATGGTCAGGTCGCGCCGATTGAGGACTACCTGGAGGTGGCGCCGCATGATCGCGAACGCGTGACGAAGCATATTCGTGATGGGCGGATTGCGATTGGCCCTTGGTATACGCTACCGGACCTCTATCCGGTGGATGGTGAGTGCCTGGTGCGCAACCTGTTGACTGGAACACGGATCGCGGCCCAGTACGGCGAACCGATGCTGGTGGGCTACAACTCCTTCGGCTGGGGGCAGACCGCCCAGTTCCCGCAGATCTATGCGGGCTTCGGGATCGACTTCATCATCTGCGCGAAACGGGTATCCAAAGAACGTGCCCCGGAAAGCGAGTTCATGTGGGAGGCCCCGGATGGCACGCGTGTCCTCACCACCCGCCTCGGCGAACACGCGCGCGCCAATTTCTATTTCCATGCCACCCTCTACGCCAAGTACGGCGTCAATTGCATGTCTGGCGAATTCCGGTACGACCCGGCCCTGTCGGGCGGCGCGATGCATGACGCGCGGGTGGAGCGGGCCGATGACGACTTCTTCATGATCGAGCCGAAGATGGCGCATTCGGCAGAACGGCTGATGAAAGGTGCTGACGACGCTTGGGCTGCCACGGAGGATACCGTGGTGAAGGATCACCGGCTCTTCCTGAACGGCACCGATTTCTCGACACCGCATCCGAATCTTTCTGCGATGATCAAGGATCTGAATGAACAGAGCCCGGACACCGAATTCGTGCATGAGCGCCTTGAAGCGTACGTGCAGAAGATGCACGAAGAAATCGATCCCGCCGCGTTGCGCGTAATCGAAGGCGAGCTGCGCGATGGTCCATCCTGCGACTGCTCCGGCAATGCGCTGGCCTCGCGGGCCTACCTCAAAGTGCTTAACAAGCAGGCTCAGAACGTGATGTTACGCAAGACGGAGCCGCTGGCGGCAGCACTCTCGCTGCTGGGTACGGCCTATCCGCGTGGACTGATGGACGCGGCCTGGAAACATCTGCTCCAATCGCACCCGCACGACTCGATCAACGGTGTCACCCAGGACAAGACGGCCACTGACGTTGAGTATCGTCTCAACCAGGCACTGGAAATCGGCAACGTCGTATACGACAAAGCGGTCGCGGACGTGCTGAAGCAGATCGACCTCTCAATGTGCGGCGAAGACGAACAGGTCGTGGTGGTCTTTAACCCCTTGCCGCGACCGCGCCGCGAAGTCGTGGCGGCCTGCGTCTGTACACCGGGCGGGCAGGGGACCTGGAGCCTGTCGGCGACCGATAGTGCCGGGTCATCGCTTCCTGTTCAGGAGATCTCCCGGTCCGAGAAGACTTTTCCCGTGCACGATGTCGAAGCCCGTCCCTGGCCCTACAAGGCGGATCGCCACCTGCTCTACGTCGATGCGGGCGAGGTGCCTGCCGGCGGCTACAAGGTGATCCGCTTTGCGCCGAAGTCGCACTTCCAGCGCGACCACCACTACTGGCTCGAGATGCGCCGCAGCACCGGCGAGGGCCTTTCGCCGGCGGATAACGTGCTCGAGAACGAACATCTGCGCGTTGAGGTGGCCGGCAACGGCACGCTGTCGTTGACCGACAAGGTCTCGGGCACAACCTACGACGGCCTGCACTACTTCGAGGACGGCGGCGATGTCGGCAATTACTGGGCCTTCTATCCGCCCTACAACGATCAGGTGTTCAACACCCTCTCTTCGCATCCGCGGATTTGGCTGGAGACGAACGGCCCGCTCTCAGCCACGATCGGCATTGATCATCGTCTCGATCTGCCCTCTTTCGCACACGAACCTGAGTGCGGCGTCCGCGGGGAGAGCCGGCGCAGCAGCGAGACGAAGGAGCTGGTAGTCACCTCGCGCGTCACGCTCAAGAAGGGCGCGAGGCGTGTGGACATCCGGACGGAGATTGACAACACGATCTGCAATCACCGCCTGCGCGTGGCCTTCCCGACCGGGATCAAGGCCAAGAACGCCTGCGCCTCGGGTCACTTCACGGTGGATGAGCGCCCGCGTGTTCCGGTCACAGACGAGCATGGCGAATACTGGCCCGAGATGCAGACGCTGCCGACGCAGCATTTCGTCGACCTCTCCGCCGACGGACAGGGCCTGGCGCTGCTGCATACCGGTATGACCGAGTACGAAGCCTGCGACGACGAGAATGCCACGCTCCGTATGACGCTCTTTCGCGCCATGGGGAATATGATCGTGACGTGGTGGGAGGCGGTTGGGGTCTTCCCCGACCAGGACGGCAGTCAGCTCCAGCGCAAGATGACCTTCGACTACGCTCTCTATCCGCACAGCGGCGACTGGGCAGCAGGGGAGGTCTACGCCGAGGCCGAGGCCTTGAGCGCGCCGCCCGCTCCGTTCCAGCTCACCGCGAGTGGGCAAGCGGGGGCGCTGCCACCGGAAGCCAGCTTCTATGCCGTCGAGCCCGCCAACCTGGTCGTGTCCACGTTCAAGCAGGCCCAAGGCCGCGAAAGCTGCATCCTGCGCGTGTTCAATCCGACGGGTGACACGATCCATGGCACGGTGCGGTTAAGGGCGAAGCTGAAAGCGGCGTATCTGACCGACCTCAATGAAACACGCATCGCGCCGCTGGAACTGGTGGATGAATCGACCGTCGTGGTCGAGGCCGGGCCCGGGAAGATTGTGACTCTCGAAGTGGCGAGTGATGAACAAATAGTGGCAGAGGAGTAGTGCTGTGACGTCTCACCCGACACCCGACACCCGACACCCGACACCCGAATGGTCGGTGCTGGAATCCAAACTCAGAAACTACCTCTCTGTCTACGACACCCCGATTCCCTCCCTCGCCGAGGTGAACACCATTCCCGACGCGCCGATCTGTGGTGGCGGAAAGCTGACCATTGCTGTTGATGGGACGCATCGCGAGGTGAACTATCATCTCAGCAAGTCGGACTTCTGGGCCGTGATGCCGAAGCCGGACATGCTTTTTCAGAAGCACCATATCCGCCAGGCGCCGCTTTGCCGGCTTGGTCTGACGGTTCACAATGCTGCGCAGGAGTCACAGGGATTCCGGCATGTTCAGGACATGTCGAATGCCGAGGTCCGGAGCGAGCTGCCGATCGAAGGCGGCAGGCTGAATGTGCGCTGCCTGGCGCTGGCCCAGCGTGACATGGTCGTGTACGAGCTGGAAGCGGTCGATGCGGTCGCGTCGCTGACCGTTGAAATCGAAACAGGCAACGAGCACGACAACTTCTTCATCATCAAGGGCCACCACGACGACGCAACAGTCTGGCTGCGCAAGGAGCACTCTTCGTTCATCACCGTCAATGCAGCGATGGCCATGCGGGCCGTGGGTGCCGGCAACGTCCGCACGGTCTATGACAAGGGGTTCCAAGCGGCACTCTCGTTCGAGGTCCAGCCCGGCCGTTCCGTTCGGCTCCTGCTCAGTGTCAAGGGCGGCAAGGACGAGTACAAGCATCTCGAAGAGGCGCTGGCAGCGCTGGACGGGAAAGGTTCCCGTCCTACGGAGCAAAGCCAAGATGCGAGATGTAGGCCGGGAGCCCTTCCCGGCTCTCCAGGATGCGGGAGTCAGGACGGGCGTGATGACGACGCGATAACTGCTCTACTCAAGGATCATGCCGAATGGTGGCGTGAGTTCTGGCTCAAGTCCTGGCTCGATCTCGGCGATCCGTTGCTCGAGCGCTTCTATTACGGCGCCCAGTACGTCCACGCCTGTTCGATCGATCTGGATGGGCGCGTGACACCCGGGCTGGCCGGCGGCTGGATCACGAACCCCAATCCGATCTGGGGCGGCACCTATACGATGAACTACAACGGCGAGTCGCCGTTCTGGGGGCTCTGCTCCTCCAATCGCGGGGAGTTCATTCTGCCGTATGCGCGAGTCTGTCTGGACTATATCGCCCAGGGGCGCAAGCTCGCGAAGCGGCTGGATACGAAGGGCATCGTGATGCCTGTCATGATCGGTCCCTGGGGCATTCAGGACAATGACGATGCGCTCGGTCAGAAGAGCAATGCCTCCATGGCGGCGCTGTCGATGATCTGGCACTGGGAGTCGACACGCGACCGCGAGTTTCTGGCGGATGTGCTTTATCCCTACGTGCACGAGTTGATGGACTTCTGGGAGGACAACCTGGCGTTGGATGACTCCGGTCGGTACGTGATTGAAGGGTCGGCGCGCGAGCGCAATCCGGGGGACATCAATCCCGGGGAGGATCTTGCCTTTGTCCGTCGGCTCCTTGAGACGGCGATTGAGGGGAGCGAGTTGCTTGAGGCGGACGAGAATCGCCGCGACCTGTGGCGCGACTGCCAGGCGCGGCTGAGCGACTACCCCGTGGCGAATGTGGACGGAGACCTCTGCTTCAAAGAGGCGGAGAACCGGATGAAGGTCTCCCATCAGGGCGTGGGCGACAACGTGTGTGCCATGAATGCCGTCTATCCCGGGGGTGCCATCGACCGGGACCCCTCCGGCAAGGGAAAGATCATCGCGCGCAACACGCTCCGCTACCTGCAGTCGTGGAACCAGGAGAACTCGTTTACGCGTGTCTTTGGTCAGGCCGTGCGCGCCGAGTGGCCCGGCGACGACCTGCTTGAGCGCTTCAAGGCGCGTATCGGTGGTGATGGTGAGGGCCCATTCGAGCACCTGCGTCGAAACAACACTTTCCTGCCCGGCAGCCACTCGTTTGAAGGGACGGCGCCCACCGAGTTCATCAACAGCATGCTGGCCCAAGCCCACGGCGGGGTGCTGAAGGTCTTTCATGTATGGCCGAAAGAGCGCAATGCTTCGTTTGAACGCTTGCGCGTGCGGGGTGCGTTCCGCGTTTCCGGCGAGCTCAAGGACGGCGAAGCCATCCGCTTGGAGATACTCTCCGAGCAGGGCGGCATGTGCTGCATGCAGAGCTGCTGGCCGGGGCATGCCATTGCCGTGGAACAGGTGGAAAACGAGGGCGCCACTGTCGATGTCCGCTCGGAAGGGGGACTCCATAGCTGGGAGACGGTCCCCGGCGGACTCTACCGGGTTGCCGTCGGTGCGGCCGTGGCTGAAGAGGCAGGCAATCCGCCCCTGATGCTCGTGCCGATGATCGAACCGGCGGTCAGGGCGGAAGAAAAGCATACGGATGCGGACCTGGATATCCTGTTGCGACCCGGCACGGAGTCAACCAGGTTGGCCTTCGACGTGGTCCATAGGGACGAAAGCCGGAGAGACACTACAGCAGCGTGTTGCTTCACCGTGCGCGACGATCAGATCGCCCGGGTCAGCGCCGATGGTATTTTAACCGGCGTTGGCCGAGGGCGAACCGTTGTGGACGTGGTTGCCGAGATCGATGGCGTAGAGCTTGCATGCGCGGTGTCGGTCTATGTGCTCACGGTGGACGTGCTGGCGGATGTTATCGTTACGACTTCTCCGCTTGCGAATGGGCAGGCACCACGGAACTTCTGGAACAGCCCGAAAAGCCTGGAGAAGGGCTATGGCATGGACGGCCCCGATGTAACCGCACGTGCTCGGGCCAACTCATACGGTTTTGGCTGCTATGCGATCCCGGCTGACGGTGGGGAGTCCTGGATACAGTTCGATCTCGGTGAGGTCATGCCTTTGGACGAGATGTGGGTCTGGAACTTCAACAGCCCCGACAACTACCGCGTGCTCTGGTGGAACGGCGGTACCGCCAACGGCATGCGCGATGTGACGATTGAGACCTCCGAGGACGGTGAACAATGGACCGAGCTGACCGCGGACGGTCACCCGTTCCGGTTGGCCAAAGCGACGGGTAAACAGTGGATGCCCGCTTCTAACGTTGATGACGGCGCGAACAGTCCCATCACCTTCCACGGCGCCAAAGCCCGGTACGTTAGACTCACTCCCAATGCCACCATTGGCCTCGGCAACTGGGGCGGGGAACGCTTCGGCCTGAGCCAGGTCCGCTTCACGCGCTCTCCACGCGCTTAGCCGACGCGTCACTCAACCCGACAGGCTTGATGAGCGTTCGTTCGTCAAACCAGTGATGCGCGATGGCTGCGACGAAAGGCCGCAGGCGCCTCACCGGTGATCTTCTTGAAAACCCGGCTGAAGTAGGCGCGGTTCGGGAAGCCGGTGGCGTCAGCGATGCCATCGATGCTCTCAGAGGTCTGCAGCAGGCGGCGGCCGGCTTCACGGACCCGCATTTCGCTGACGTACTGGGCCGCCGTTGTGCCGAAGAAACGCTTAAAGGCGCGTTCGAACCCGGTCACGCTCATGCCCGCCTGCTTTGCGAGCAGCGGGTTGGGTAGAGACTCCGTCAGGTGCTCCTCGATATACGGCGTGATGCGCGCCAGCGATTCGGGAATGGGCGGCTGCCAGCGCAGCTCTGGACGTGCCAGTACCACGTGTAGCAGCGCCAGGCTGTTGCGGTAGATGGCATCTGTTGGCTCCCACGCGGTATCCGCCTCGATTAGCCCTTTCAGATCCTCAATGAGACACATCTCCGTATTGCGGGGCGACAGCAGGACCGGTAGCGACACGTCGTGGTGCAGTTTGCCGGTGAAGCTGAATGCGACCCAGAACGTAGGGACTGGCTGCTGCCCAAGACAGTGGAACAACGCATGGTCGGGGATCAGCATGAGATGATCCGGGGTCAGTTCAATCATACGCTCCCCAAACAACACGCAGTGTCCGGGTTGGCTATTGTAGTAGAGCCGCCAGAACGGACTGAACACACTGGGGAAGTTCCAGTTGGCGTTCTCCGGCTGGTACCCGCTCTCATGCAGCGTCAGTCCGGAACGTCCCGGCTTGACGCCGAGCGGAAAGTACTCGATCCCCACCCCCGAAAATGGCCGGTCGTAGGCTCCAGCGTTGATTCGAGGGTGTGCGGAATCAGACATAAGATTTACGCTAGCGGATATGGACGGTTTTGGCAAGTGGGGTGTACAGTGTGGAGTGCGGGGTGTGGAGGGTCCTGCCCTGAAAGGGCCTGATATACTAGCCCAGGGCAACGCCCTGGGTTGGTATATGCCGCCCCGTTGGGGCTGTTCGGATGGGATCTAACAGGGAGGCAATCATGGGCATGTTTGAAACGACGGGTAAGGTCGGCAGCGGGGAACGCAGTGAGAATACGCTGAAGAAGCTGGCGCGTATGAATAAGACGCTCAGCCACGAGGAGCCGGATCGCGTTCCGATCAGCGACTTCTTCTGGGGCAGTTTCATTAAGCAGTGGCGCAAGGATCTTGGTCTGGCGGACGACGCGAATCCCTATTACCACTACGATCTCGATTGGATCTGTACGGTGCCCAACATGGATCCGTGGATTCGTCCCTTCGAAACATTGAAGGAGACCCCCGAGGAGGTCGTCGTCAAAACCGGCTTCGGCGCCATCATGCGCAAGAAGTTCGACTATCCCATGCCGGAGATGGCGGAGTGGGAAACCGATACGATTGAGAAGCTGGAAGCGGCAGAGTTTGATGCCCCCGATGATCCGCGCCGCTTCTTCGAGGCGGGTGACAACCAGATTGCCGGGGTAGGCGATGGCTTCGAACGCAACTCGCCGCCCTGGATCGATACGGTCAAATCGCTGCGGCCCGATTTTCCCGTCTACGGCAGCATGATGGTCACGGCTGAGTGTCTTACCCGCCTGATCGGCCAGGAGAACACGATGCTATGGATGGGCCTCTACCCCGAACGCATGGGCGCCATGATCAACCGCATTGGTGAGTTCTATCTCAAATGCGCAACCGCTTCGATGGATGCGGCGGATGGCCTGCTGGACGGTTTCGTGATCTGGGGGGATGTGGCCTATCGCAATGGTCCCTTCTTCTCGCCCGACTACTGGCGCGCGTATTTCAAACCGTGGGTCAAGGCGATTGCCGCCGAAGCGCATTCGCGTGGACTGCCGGTCATCTATCACGGCTGCGGCTGTGTACACAAGCTGCTCGAGGACTACATCGAGATCGGGATCGATGGCTACAACCCGCTTGAGGCCAAGGCCGATATGGATGCAGTGGACTTGCGCAAGCAGTACGGTCAGCGTCTCGGCATTTGCGGTAACAGTGATATCCGGGTATGGGAGCGCGGCGACCGTGACGAGCTCAAACGTGAGGTCCTGCGCAAGCTCAATGCGGCCAAGGGTGGCGGCTACATCTTCCAGTCGGACCATTCCGTTGCCACGGATGTCTCCGGTCACACCTACGACTACATAGTGCAACTCGTTCGCGATCATGGTATATACCCTCTCGACCTTGGAGATTACGACGAGAGGATCTAGCAGTTTGAACGATATCGGCATCGCCTTGCGCATGGAGCAGGTCTCCAAGCAGTACCCCGGCACCCTCGCGGTCGATCATGTCGACTTCGAGGTGCGCGCCGGTGAGGTCCATGCGCTCATGGGCGAGAACGGCGCGGGCAAATCCACGCTCATGAAGATGTTGGCCGGGTCGTTCGACGACTACACCGGGCAGATCTACGTGGGCAATGCGCCGGTTGAGCTGCGTTCCCCGGCAGAGGCGTGCGATCACGGTATCGGCATGGTCTACCAGGAGCTGAGCCTGGCCCAGCCGATCAGTATTGCGGAGAATCTCCTGGTGGGGCGCTTGCCGACGAAACCCGGCGGATTCGTGGACCGCGGGAAGATGATGGACGAGGCCCGGCGGTGTCTGCAGCAGGTGGGTCTTGAGCACCTCGACCCGTCCATGCGCATTGAGGAGATCAGTCAGCACGAAGCGCAGTTGGTCGAGATTGCCAAGGTCCTGGGCCGTAATCCCTGCATTCTTGTGATGGATGAGCCGACTTCGGCCCTCTCTCGTGAAGAGGTCAAGCGGCTCTACGAAATTGTGCGCAAGCTCCGCAAGCGCGGCTTGGCCATCGTCTACATTTCACACCACCTGTCGGAGATCTTCGAGATCGCCGATCGCGTCACCGTCATGCGCGACGGCCGCAAGGTGGGGACAGAGGATATGGCCGGCGTGACGCCTCAATCACTGGTTCAGATGATGGTGGGCGAGACGATTGACGAGTTCTATCAGCAGCGGCATCCTGATCTGGGTGACACGGTTCTGACTGTGGATCGCCTCACCCGCCACGGGTTCGTACATGATGTCAGCTTCAGTCTGCGGGCGGGAGAGATCCTCGGCGTGGCGGGCCTGGCCGGGGCGGGCCGTTCCGAGCTGGCGCGCGTACTGTGCGGACTTGATCCTGCGCATGGGGGAAGCGTCATTCTCGACGGCAAGATCCTCAAGCCAAACGACTACCCCGCTGCCGTTGCGAAAGGGCTTGTCTACCTCAGCGAGGATCGCAAGCTCCAGGGGCTGTTTCTGCGCCTGCCGGTGAGCTGGAATATACTGGCATCCCTCACGGCCAAGCATTCGACGATGGGACTGTACGGCGGAGCCAGGGATCGTTCCATTGTTGAGCAGCAGATCAGCAGTCTGCAGGTGGCGACAGCGTCTTCCGAGGAAGACGTGGGAAATCTCTCCGGCGGAAATCAGCAAAAAGTGCTGTTGGGTAAATGGCTGGCGAAGGGGCCGGGCGTGCTGATTCTAGACGAACCCAGCCGAGGTGTGGACGTCAATGCCAAGCGGCTTATCCACGAGGCGGTAATGGCGTTGGCGGACCAGGGCGCGGCTGTTCTGCTACTGAGTTCTGACCTTCCCGAACTGGTCGGACTCTCCGACCGCGCGCTCGTACTGCGTGAGGGACACCTGATTGGCGAGATCAGCAAGGACCAGATGACTGAAGAGTCTGTTCTGCTTGCCGCCAACGGCGAACTGCCGAAGGGCGGTGACGCATGAAGAAACTCCTGTCGCACATGGGAACTCTGGGCATCTACGGCGTGGCAGTGCTGCTCCTCGTGGTTGGGCGGGTGGTGTCGGCCGACTTCCTGACAGCAGAGAATATGCTGACGATTCTCAACGCTGTTGCCCTTTTGGGGGTCGTGGCCTCGGGTATGGCCTTTGTCACCTACTCGGGGCACATGGCGGATCTGTCGCTTCCATCGGTCATGGCTTTCTCGGGGATTATCACTGTGGCCACGCTATCGTTGGGCCTGTTGCCCGCGCTGGTGTGCGGCGTGCTGGCAGGGATGAGCATCGGCGCCATGAATGGATTCGTTATCGGGCGCTTCCGGGCGAACCCTATTCTGTGGACCCTGGCCGTGGCATTCTTCATGGAAGGATTCATGCGCTTTACCTGGAGCAATAACCAGGTCTATCCGGACATCGCGCCTGGTTCGGCAGGTGCCGCGTTCATTGGAATCTTCAGAACCGATATTGGCCCACTGCCGCTGGTAGTAGTTGTCATGCTTCTGATGCTTGGACTGGGCCAGCTGGTGATGACGAAGACGCGTTTCGGTCGGGAGACGCGTTTCGTCGGCTCCTCGCGCGCCGCCGCCGTGACCTCGGGCATCCATGTCCCGCGCGTTGTCATGCTGAACTTCCTGGTGGCTGCTTTCGCCGCATCGGTTGCCGGTGTTCTGATTACCTCCATGAACAAACTGGGCGTGTTCTACCTCGGTCAGGGATATGACTTCAAAGCGGTAACGGCTGTGGTCATCGGCGGCGTCATGCTCAGCGGGGGACGGGGCAACATGCTGGGTGTCCTGGGCGGCGTGCTGGTGATTGGCTTACTGACGAATATCATGACGTTCATGGGTATCACCTCATTCCGGCAGAACATTGTGACAGGCATAGTCTTTATCGTGGTCGTTGGTCTCCAGCAGTACAGGCTCCGTGCCGGCGGAAGGAGCAGCGAGTGACGCCACAAAGAACAACACGTTGGCTGAACGAAAACCGGGCGCTGATCATGCTGGTCGCGCTTTTCGGGTTCATGTCGCTGGTCGCGCCGAACTTCCTGTCGCTGCACAATGCGACGGCTATTCTGAAGGGCGCCTCCCTGAACGGGATTGCCGCCATCGGGTTTACGCTCATCTTCATACTGGGGCAACTCGACCTGTCGATCGGTGCGGTGGTGATGCTGAGCGGCATGTTGACCATCGGGCTGCAGCCGGCGCTGGGCTGGGGCGGATGCATTGCGGTGTCACTGCTGGCCGCAGCCGGGGTGGGGGTGGTCAACGGACTGCTTGTTGTTAAGGCTAAGATCAATGCCTTCATCGTAACGCTGGGCACGATGACCGTCACCATGGGGTTGATGTACCTCTACAGCGCCGGCGGATCCAAGGCGATCGTCGATTTTCGTTTTGCCGACTGGCTGGAAACACCATTGCTGCCGCTACTGCCACCGATCGTGATCATCACGCTGGGCCTGGTCGGTGGTGCGGAACTCGTCTTGCGCCGGATGCGGGCGGGGCGAAACCTCTTGATGGTAGGCGGGAACCCGGAAACCGCATGGCTGGCCGGCCTGAATCGCGACCGCTACCAGTTGGTGGGGTTTGTGCTGTGCAGCCTCTGTGCGGGATTGGCCGGGACACTGTTTGCTGCCGGCCTGAGTTCCATGACGTCAGCCGCCGTGCTGGGGACGCGGACGCTGATGACGGTGATTGCATCCGTGATCATCGGCGGGACGCTTATGACGGGTGGTAAGGGCAGCGTGCTGAAGAGCTATTTCTCCGTCCTGATGCTGACGGCCCTCTTCAACGGCATCGGGTGCCTGGGCTACGGGTTTGAGGTCCAGATTTTTGTCAACGGTGTGATCCTTGCCCTGGTGGTGCTCTACGAGGCCTATGCGATCTACCGCCATGACTTGTTGAAGGGGCAGCGACCTGACTTGCTGAAGGAAATTGCGGAGGGGCGCCTCAGTCCAGCCGTTGAGGATGAAGAAGGAGACGAGATGCATTCAAAAGACAGACTTCCGTTGATATGCCTGACCATCGTTGCCGTGGTTGGCATTGTGGCCATCGCTGCCATGTACTTCCATCACAGCGCCCGCTCATCAGTGATGATGCAGCCGGCTGCGGTCGCGCCCTCCGAGACGGACAGCGGTGAGGTCGACGTCTACGCCCTGCGAGGTACCGATGGGCAGCCGTATGTTATGCGGAACCTGAAGACGCCTGTCATTCCTCCACGACCAGCGGACCCTGCGGCGCTGCCGGAGACCGACGCGGGGCATTGGTGGGACCTCGAGTATGCGGGATGGGATGTCGAGAAAGCGCCGATGCCGAACTCGCCCGGTGATGGTCCGCAGGGCAAGCGAGTGGTGTTGTTGAAAGCGGGGGATCATCCCTACTGGACGGCCTACCTCAATGGGTTCAAGAAGATTGCGGAGGCGCATGGCATGGAGACCAAGGTCTTCAACGGAAACTGGAACCTGGATCTGCAGGCCCAGCAGACCGAGCAAGCGATCAATGAGCGGCCCGATATGGTGATCTTTGCGCCGGTGGACTCGACGGGGTGCACCCCGCTGCTGCGCCGGCTCAACAAGGCCGGCGTCCCGGTCATTGCGTCCAACACGATTCCCTGTGACGAGGCCATGAAGTACTGCCTGGCGTGGACCGGTCCGGATGACTGGGGGCAATTCAGGATGCTGGCGCGCGTATTTGCGGACAAGATGGGCAAGACAGGCGGATATGCGATCGTGCGCCATATGCCCGGTAGTTCACCGTTCTTCTCTCGCACGTATGCTCCGATCAGTGAACTGGTTGCCTGTGCGCCCGACATGAAGATGCTCGCCATGGATACGGCCAACTTGGAAGCGGAAGGCACCATGCAGCTCGTGTCGGCATGGCTGACCAAGTATGGCGATGAGCTCAAAGGTCTTATCCTTCCCGGGGATGGCTTCTCCATGACCGGTGCGCTGGAAGCCGTGAAGAAAGCCGGTCGCCGGGATTTGGTCATCGTAGCCGCCGGAAACAGCAAGACCGGTATGGACTCGATCAAGATCGGTGATGCCCTGGCCTGCAGCTACCAGTCGGCCGAAGGCGACGGCGCCACCGCGATCCATACCGCTGCGCGCTGGTTCAGTGGCGAGAAGCTTGCGCCCGTCAACTACCTCAAGAAGCACATTATCACGCAGTCGGATGTGGCCAACTACATGCCGGCGCAGTGGTAGGGAGTGGGGCAAAGAGAAGTATTCAGTGTTCAGTGGGAGATAGCGAAGCATGAAGCGTTATGGAATGGTATTGGGCGTCAAGGAAGAGAAGATTCCGTACTACAAGGAACTACATGCCGCGGTGTGGCCGGATGTGCTGGCGATGATTAAGGAGTGCCATATCGAGAACTACTCGATCTATCTCCGCAAGCTGCCGGACGGTAAGCACTACCTCTTCAGTTACTTCGAGTATACCGGCGAGGATTTCGAGGCCGACGGGGCCAAGATGGCAGCCGATCCGACCACGCAGAAGTGGTGGGATGAGTGCATGCCTTGCCAGGAGCCGTTACCCGACCGCGCCGAAGGCGCATGGTGGGCCGACATGGAAGAGGTCTTCCACCAGGACTGACCTAACTTCACCGCGCAGATTACTTCGGTTGCAGGGCACCGGTGCATGAGCTATGGTGCAGGTGTGTCTGAATTAACCCCAAGACGTGTGGTCGTGTTGGTCAATCCCAAGTCGGGGTTGATGTGGTCGTTTGACGCGATGCGCCGTGCCTTTGACGCCAACTGGGAAGCACTTCCCGAGGTCGACCTCAAGTACCAGTTCACGCAGTCGGTTGAAGACGGTGTGCAGAAGGCGCACGCCTGCGTAGAGGATGGCGTGGATACCGTCATCGTGGTGGGCGGCGACGGAACGCTGAGCACGATCGGACGCGAGCTGGTGGATACCGACGTATCCCTCGGGGTGGTGCCGGTTGGTAGTGGGAATGGTTTTGCGCGTCATTTCGGTATTTCGCTCTCTCCCGAGAAGGCCATTGCGCAGCTCGCCACGGCGGAGCGGCAGGCGATTGACGTGGGGCATGTGAACGGCAGGCCCTTTTTTGTAACCTGCAGCATGGCGTGGGACGCTTCAATCGTGAGCGGTTTCGAACGGTTGCCCGTGCGCGGCATCCTTCCTTACGTCTTCGCCGGGGTCGAGGAGTTCTTCGAGTATCGCCCGCAGCCGATGGCCGTCGTTTTGGACGGTGAAGAGACACTCTCGTTTGACAATGCGCTGGTCTTCACGGTGGCCAACCTGACCCAGTTTGGTGGCGGCGCCCGGATTGCGCCACATGCGCGCCCGGATGACGGGCGGTTGGAGCTGGTCGTGGCGCTACGCCAGGATATCGCGAAACTCGTAACGAACATCACCCGCCTGTTCGACGGCTCGCTGAGCAAGCTCCCGGAGGTGGTGTTTCGCAGCTTCCAGACGATGAAGGTCGCACGTGAGGAGCCGACGCCGATCCAGATCGATGGAGAGCTCGTGGAATGTGAGCGCGACCTGGAGGTGACGGTGTCGAGTGGTGGACTTCATGTGTTGGCTCCGGTCTAGGGGAAGGCCACTTGGCTGGACCGGTTCGGAATACCGAACCGCTAAGGCCTGCGTGACCTCCCCCTGGACCTCCGCTTTGGTTAGTTGGATGTGGGAGAGAGTTGGGCTGGATATGCCGATCTACGAATACCAGGTTGCGGATGGAGCGCGGGGGTGCGAGCTCTGTCGTAAGGGGTTTGAGCACTTCCACAAGAGCATGGACGTGCTGGAGCGATGTCCCGAGTGTGAAGCCCCTGTTGCCAAGCTGATCTCAGCGCCGAACGTGGGTGCCTCCGAGAGCGGGGCGGACGATCGCGCCAGGTCCGCGGGATTCCACAAGCTCAAGAAGGTCTCAAAAGGCGAGTACGAGAAGCTGTACTAACGTTACTCGGCGGGGAGCGAGAGTCCCGCTCCTTCAAAGATCACGATAAGATCCTTGGTGTAGAACGCGCGGAAATCCTCTGCGTCACGGTTGAACTCAAAGTTCCACACGGCTTGCCTCAGTGACCGACGCGTCGTGTTGGCCTGGAGGATGCGGCCGGGCGTCTTGACGCCGATTGTCGCATCGAACCCGCCAAGCACGGGCGTCAGTAGTCGCGCGATCTGCGGATCCTCCATGTCAACCGGCGGAGAGCTGGATACCGGCGTGCCCTTGCGCTCAAGTCGGTAGTTTCCGCCCTGCACGCGTGAGAGTGTGAATCCCTGGTCGGTGAAGAAGTCGGTCTGGGCGAGGTCGGTGATGCGTTTGAAGGTGAGCTGCAACTCAACCTGGCGGCTTCCATCGCGTGACTCGACCTTTACCTTTTTCAAGACCAGGCCATCGATCTTGTAGCTGTCAACCTTGCGCTTGATCCGGTTCTCCGACGGGTTGAGCAGTAGCTCGAGGTAACCGTGCGAGTCGCCAGGAGGCGGCTCCCCGGCGGCATCGGCCAGCTCGTCGGCCAGCTTCATCATTCCGGAGATCTGCGTGACGGTCTCTTCGGGGAGCGTGTAGGTGATGTCGATGACTCCCGAGCCATCATCGTTCAACGTTAAGGTTTTGGAGAACTTGATGCACCCGGCAGAGGACAGCGCGAATGCAGCAACGAGAAACAGGCGGATGCATTTCATGGGGTTCTCCTTTGCGGCTGTAGTTGGCCGGGGGCGTTGGTGTACTGGAAGACGACTTCGTCGGGCTTGACCATGCCGGTCTCCCGGGCCACACGCTCGACATAGGCGGGGTCAGTGCTGAAGCGCTTCTGCTTGGCCTGCAGGGCGCGGGTCATGGCTTCGGTCTCACGGTTCTCCGCCTGCAGCTCAGCCTTGCGCTGCTGGAGCTGGCGCAGGTGGTGGCAGCGCGGCAGGAAGATACAGACCAAGCCGATCGTGAAGAGGATGAACAACACCACCCAGGCGGACCGGTATACTGCTGCCCATCCATTCACACGCTCTTCCCCCCGTATCAGATGTCAGGTGTCCCGCCTTCGCCAAGGCTACGGCGGGCAGGCAGGTCCATCTGCCTATCACCTACCACCTGTAACCTAGCCTCTAACCGCCGTAGACGGCTTCCTCGCCGAGCATCTCTTCGATCCGCAGGAGCTGGTTGTACTTGCAGATGCGGTCCGTGCGCGACATGGAGCCGGTCTTGATCTGTCCGGCGTTTATCGCTACCGCGATGTCGGCAATCGTGTTGTCCTCGGTCTCGCCGGAACGGTGACTGATGACGGCCGTGAAGCCGGCCTTGTGCGCCATCTCGATGGCGTTCAGCGTTTCGGTCAGTGTACCGATCTGGTTGACCTTGATCAGGATGGAGTTCGCGCTCTTCTCCTTGATTCCGCGAGCGAGGTAGTCGACGTTCGTCACGAACAGGTCATCACCCACGATCTGGCACGTGTCGCCGATCTTGGCGTTCAGCAGATTCCAGCCTTCCCAGTCGCCCTCATCGCAGCCGTCCTCGATCGAGTCGATCGGGTATTTGCCGATCAGCTCGGCCAGGTAGTCGACCTGCTCTTCACGCGAGCGCTTGGCGCCCGTATCGCCTTCGAAGGCGGCGTAGTTATACACGCCATCGGCGTAGAACTCGCTGGAGGCGCAGTCGAGCGCGATGGTGATATCCTCACCCGGCTTGTAGCCTGCCAGCTCAACGGCCTTCAGGATGCTCTCAAGGGCGTCCTCGGTCCCGTCCAGCGTCGGGGCGAACCCGCCCTCGTCACCCACGGCGGTGCTCAGGCCGCGGTCGTGCAGAACCTTCTTGAGGCTGTGGAACGTCTCAGCGCCCATGCGAATGGCTTCGCGGAAGGTTGGTGCGCCGATGGGGCGGATCATGAACTCCTGGAACGCAATCGGGGCATCCGAGTGCGAGCCACCGTTGATGATGTTCATCATCGGAACGGGCAGCACCTTGGCGTTCGTACCGCCGATATAGCGGAAGAGGGGCAGACCGGAGAACTCGGCCGCAGCGCGGGCCGTGGCGAGCGAGACGGCCAGGATGGCGTTGGCCCCGAGCTTTTGCTTGGTCGGGGTACCGTCAAGAGCCAGCATGGCGTTGTCGACGCCGACTTGGTCGACGCCCTCGTAGCCGCACACTTCGGGGCAGATCACATCGTTGACATTCTTGACCGCGTCCAGGACGCCTTTGCCAAGGTAACGCGCCTTGTCGCCATCCCGCAGTTCCACGGCTTCGTTCTCGCCGGTGGAAGCGCCGGAAGGCACCGCGGCGCGGCCAACCGCACCGCCTTCCAGGTAGACATCGGCCTCGACGGTGGGGTTTCCACGCGAATCGATAATCTCACGTGCACATACATCAATAATCGTAGACATAGAAAGGTTCTCCTTTGGGTTTTGCGCATGCACCCTAGTTCAAACTGCCGTCAAAGGCAAGCCCGGGAAGGGGAGAATGCAGCCAGAAGGGCTCTAAGACACGAAGGTGCTGACTCGGGGGATGCGGTTCCTCATAGAAGACCGCAGATCAAATCCTTGTACAAAGATACATATGGGGGGGTATAGTGGGGTTGTGGAAGGGAGAGGCGGATATGAGACTACTGGTTACAGGCGGTGCGGGGTTTATTGGCAGCAACTTCGTGCGGCACATGCTGACGAGTTACCCGGAGATAGAGATCGTCAATATGGATGTGCTGACGTATGCCGGGAACCTCGAGAACCTGTCGGCATTCGAGGATGACGAGCGCCATATCCTGGAGCGCAGGAACATTGCGTCTGAGGAGGACGTGGAGAGCGTGTTCCGGTCGCACGAGATCGACATCGTGGTGAATTTCGCTGCGGAAAGCCATGTCGACCGCAGCCTCCACATTGGCGCCGAGGCTTTCATTCGCACCAACGTGATGGGAGTGCAGCTACTGCTGGATGCCGCCCGCGTGCACGGCGTACAGCGTTTCGTCCAGATCTCAACGGACGAGGTGTACGGTTCGCTCGGACCGGAGGGGCAATTTACGGAGCAGACTCCGCTCGCGCCGAACAACCCCTATGCCGCGACGAAGGCGGGGGCCGACCTTCTGGTGCGCGCCGCGCACAAGTCCCACGGTATCGATTCGGTTATCACGCGCTGCTCGAACAATTTCGGGCCCTACCAGTTTCCAGAGAAGTTGATCCCCCTCATGATTGCCAACGCGCTCGAGGACAAGCCGCTGCCGGTCTACGGCGACGGCATGAATGTGCGCGACTGGATCTATGTGCAGGACCATTGCCAGGCAATCGATGCGGTCATGCGCAAGGGCCGCACTGGCGAGGTCTACAACATCGGCAGCGATCACGATGTGCCGAACCTGGAGATCGTGAAGCAGTTGTTGGCCCTGCTCGACAAACCGGATTCGCTGATCCAGTTCGTGGAAGACCGCCCCGGTCACGACCGGCGCTACGCCATGGACTCGTCGAAGATCCGCGACGAGTTGGCGTGGACGCCGACACTGAGTTTTGAAGATGCGCTCAAGGCGACGGTGCACTGGTACCTGGAAAACGATGAATGGCTTGAGCACGTGCGCAGCGGGGCCTACCAGGGCTACTACGAGATGCTGTACGGCGAACGTGGACCCGCTGGTTAGCCTGCAAACGGGAGTGTGACGATGAGCGGAATGGCGAGACGCCTGGCCGAGTTGCGCAGTGGACTGCGGCGGGCGTGGCGGTTTGCGGCCGAAGATGTCTGGGACCTTGACGTGGGTTCGGTCGAAGGCGCGCGTGGGCTCGGCGTCCGGGTGGTCCGCGTGATCTCCCTTGTCTTTCGCGGGTTCAAGGCGGACGAGTGCCCCATTCATGCCGCAGCCCTCACGTTCAATACATTGATGGCCATCGTACCGGTCCTGGCGCTGTCACTCGCCCTGGCGCGCGGGCTTGGAAACGAGGATATCGCGCAGGACAGGATTCGCGGGCTGGTGTCGGACTGGACCGCGCGGTTCGAACAGGCGCGGGGCGAAGTGGTTGATGTCGCGCCGGACAGCACGGGCGACGCTGAGGCGGGACCGTTTGCTGTGGCCCCGGCAGCCGAGGATGAAACCCGGTCGCTTGCCGGCGAGATCGATCACTTGGTTGAAGCTGGGTTCGAGAAGGTCGAGAACATCAGCTTCGCGGCGCTTGGAGGCGTGGGTCTTGGGGTTCTGATCTGGATGGTTGTGGCCGTACTTGGCCAAATCGAGGGATCATTCAACCGCGTGTGGGGCATCACGCACGGGCGTGCGCTGTGGCGCAAGTTCACCGACTACCTTAGTGTGCTCTTCATCCTGCCTTTTCTGATATTGCTGGCTTCATCGCTGCCCGTTGTGGATTTTGCCACGCGTTTCCTCGACGATGGTGCGGCCAATCTGGTGCGGACCTTCCTGGGGTCCGGCTTTCTGAAGAACCTGATGGTTGTGCTGATGAGCACACTCACTTTCGGGTTCATTATCATGTTTATGCCCAACACACGCGTCCGGCTGTGGCCGGGGTTGAGCGGGGGGCTGATCAGCGCATTGCTGTTTATTGCGTGGATGCTGGCATGTGCCAAGCTGCAGGTAGGCGCGGCGCGCTATGGTCGCATTTATGGGAGTTTTGCCACGGTGCCCATCTTGCTGGCCTGGGTGTACGTAAGCTGGGAGATCGTGCTGTTTGGCGCGGAGGTCGCGTTCGCCGTGCAGCATTGCGGCACCTACCGGATGGAGCGCTCGGCGCGTTCGGCCAGCCTGCAGTCGCGCGCCATGTTGGCGCTCTCGTTGGTGGTCGAAGCCGCCCGGACGATGCATCGCAAGGAGGCGTCCCCGTTTGACGTGGAGTCCTACGCGCACGAACACCGTGTGCCGGTGCGGTTTGTGAATGTGGTGGTTGGCGAGCTCTCGAAGGCCGGCATCATGGGGGAGCTGAGTGATGCCCAGGGCTGCTACGTGCTGCGCCATGCGCCGACCGACTTGTCGGTCAAGGACGTGATGGACGCCATCATGCAGCACGGCAGCGCGCCGGAGGACCTGGGCTTGGATGCGCTGGATCCCGCTGTGGCCGAGCTGGTGCAACAGGCTGACGGCGGACTGGAAACCTCCGTGGGCCACGTGCAGATCCAGGACCTGGTGGCGCCGGCCTGATCAGGCCGGTAGATCGAGCGCCATGGCGACTTCCGGGCAGGTGAAGGGGGAGTCGTACTTGGTGCAACTCATGCAGCCGGTGTAGATCTTGTGCATGAGCTGTTCCTTCGGCACCTCCACGAACCCCATGGCCTTGAAGAAGGGCGGCGTGAACGTCAGGGCAATGATGCGGGCCGGATGCATGGGGGTCACGCGTTGGATGGCACGATTCACCAGGTCGCGGCCCAGCCCCTGGCCCTGGCACTCCCTGGCAACGGCGAGTGACTTGATCTCAACAAAGGGATGGCGCGGCGCCCCGATTTCCGGCAGCACGTGCCACGAGACAGTGCCCACAATCGCGCCGTCCTGCTCGGCCACCAGAAAGCGGTCGATATTCTGCACGATATCACCAATGGGTCGCCCCAGGAGCTCGTCGGGATAGGCCTTAATGAGGCCGAATACCTGTTCGGCATCCCTGAACTCTGCCGGTCGTATGGCTATGCTGTCACTCATAGTCGGGTCCCATCCCTTTTCGCAGGCAGTGTTCCGTTACCCCTGCCGCGAGTCAAGGCGTGAAATGACGGGGAGCGTCACGCGCCCGCGATGCGCGGCATGGGGAGGGGGGCCTTGGCCATCTCGCCGTAAAGGAACTTGAGCAACAGATCCTGCTTCATGCCTTGGTGATCCGGGCTTTTCCAGAGATTCGTGTATTCACCAGGGTCGGCTTCCAGGTCATAGAGCTCGCCATAGTCGCGGTTGAAGTGAATCGTCAGCTTGTAGCGCTGCGTAATGAATGTGCGCATGTTCATCGTGGTCGGCTGGTGCTGGTTTTCGACTATGACATGATCGCGAAGGGACGCAACGCTTCCCGTCCACACCTCACGCTCGTCAACGCCTGCCATGTGGCGCGGTACGGGCAAGCCGGCCACGCTGAGGAATGTCTGGGGCAAGTCGACCGTCGACTGCAGTGCGTCGGATACGATCCCGGCCGGGACGGTGCCGGGCATGCTCACCACAAGGGGAACTCGCAGCAGATCCTCGTAATGGTGGATGGCCTTGGCCGTGAGCCCGTGCTGTCCGAGGAAGTCGCCGTGATCGGTCGTGAAGCAGACCAGCGTGCTCTCGGTAAGCCCCAATGCGTCCAGCTTGGCCAGGATCTTTCCAATGTAGGTGTCGAGCATGGTCATCATGCCGTACATCGTCGCAATCTTCTTCGCCCGCACCTCCTGTGAACTGAGGTGGCTGCCTGCGCCATGGATACCGTTGCCTTCAGACTCCCGGAACGCGCTGAAGTCAGGCTTCTCCTGTTGCGACAACTCGAAGTAGGGCGGCTTGTCCTCGAACTCGCCCTCGCGATGCGCCGGCACGGTCACCTCGGCCGGGTCGTACATGCTGGCGTAGGGCTCCGGCACCATGTAGGGCGGGTGCGGATCGAAGAAGCTGGCCCAGAGAAAGAAACGCTCCCCCTTCTCAGCGAAGTCCTCCATCAACGCGTTCGTGCGCTCGGCGATCCAGGCATCATAGTGCAGCTCCTCGGGGATGTCCCAGGCCCCGCCGGCGGGCGGGCGTTGGCGGGACGACAGGGGGTAGCCGTCATGTTCGGGCAGGTTGGCAGGCGTGGGCACAAAGTAGTCCCGCCACGCACCGGGCGCCTTCTCTTCCATCCAGAGCGCGTAGTGTTGTCCGACGTGCGCTTCGTCCACGTGATTGCGCGCCAGTTCGACATGATCGAAACCGTAGAATGGCCCGTGGAAACCGCGCCAGAAGTCCAGGTCATGCATGATGGGGTAGGATTCGAGCGACGCGTATTCCTCGGTCGATGCCAACGGCTGGAAATGCGCTTTGCCCACGAGCGCCGTGCGGTAGCCATGCACCTGGAATGCGTCGCCAAGGGTAGGGACGTCTTCCATGAGCTTGGTGCCGAGCGAATAGGCTCCGTGTTGGCTGGGATAGAGCCCGGTAATCCAACTTGCACGGGTGGGCGTACATGTGGGATTGACCGTGTAGGCGCGGTGGAACGTCATGCCGCTCTCCACAAGGCGGTCCAGGTTGGGGGTCTTCACCTCAGGGTTCAGGTACCCCATGGCCATCCAATGCTGCTGGTCACTCGAGATGAATAGAATGTTGCGTTTTTCGTCTGACATAGTGTCCTTTCAGAACGTAAAGAGATGGCATTATGGAGGATCGCAACAGTATCTTCACGAAGAAACTGCCTTTTCGGCCTTGAACAAACGTGGCCAGAAGTCCATAGTTCCGCGCTTTTCATTTTTCAGAAGGAAAGAGACAGGGAAGGTCAGGAGACAATCATGGTACGGGAAATACCGCTTAGCCGCATACGCAACATCGGGATCATGGCCCACATCGACGCGGGCAAGACCACGGTGAGCGAACGCATTCTTTATTATTCGGGCAAGACCCACAAGATCGGCGAGGTGCATGACGGCGCCGCGATCATGGACTGGATGGACCAGGAGCAGGAGCGTGGCATCACGATCACGTCGGCTGCGACCACAACCAACTGGCGCGACCACCAGATCACGCTGATCGACACACCGGGGCACGTTGACTTCACGGCCGAGGTAGAGCGCAGCCTGCGCGTGCTGGATGGCGCCGTGGCGCTTTTCTGCGCCGTGGGCGGTGTGCAGCCGCAGTCCGAGCAGGTCTGGCGCCAGAGCGAGAAATACAGCGTGCCGAAACTTGCGTTCATCAACAAGATGGATCGCACGGGCGCGGACTTCTTCGGCGTGGTCGAGAGTATCCAGAATATCCTTGGCGCCAACGCCGTGCCGATGGTGGTTCCGATTGGTAGCGAGGACAAGTTCGAGGGCGTGATCGACCTCGTGACTATGCGGGCGGTCTATTACAGCGACAAGGACATGGGTGCCAGCTACCACGAGGATGATATCCCTGCAGATCGGCTCGAAGAAGCCAAGCAGTGGCGCGCCAACCTGGTCGAGAAGTGTGCCGAACAGGGCGATGACGACCTGTTGGAGAAGTTCCTGGAAACCGGTGACCTGAGCGAGGAGGAGATTCGTAAGATCATCCGCCATGCCACGGTCGACCGCCGCGTGATTCCTGCCTATTGTGGCTCCGCATTCAAGAACAAGGGGGTGCAGCGCCTCTTGGACGGCATCGTGGACTACTTGCCTTCTCCCGAGGACATCCCGCCGATCATCCATGCCCACGACGATGGCGAGTCTGAGCTGAAGGCCAACGACGAGGAGATCTTCTCGGCCATGGCGTTCAAGGTGGTGGCAGACAAGCACATGGGCAAATTGGTCTTCATGCGAATCTACTCGGGTGCTGTTGAGTCGGGCACAACGGTCTATAACAGCACGCAGGACCGCACCCAGCGCATCGGGCGTATCATCCGCATGCACGCCAACCGCCAGCAGGCGCTGGAACGCGCCATGTGTGGCGATATTATTGCTGTCGTGGGGCTGTCGCAGACGCGTACGGGCGACACGATCTGCATGAAGGATCACCCGGTGTTGCTCGACAGTATCGAGTTTCCTGCGCCGGTGATGTCGATCAGCATCAAGCCGGCCACACGCCAGGACAACGACAAGATGGGCGCGGCCCTCCATGCGCTGGCGGAAGAGGATCCCACTTTCACGGTTGGATTCGACGACGAGACCTCTGAGACGATCATTGCCGGCATGGGTGAACTTCACCTGGAAGTGCTGGTGGAGCGGCTCAAGCGCGAGTTCAGCGTTGTCGCCGACGTCGGCCGTCCCGAGGTGGCCTATCGCGAGACCGCGACCGTGGGCCTGGAAGGGCAGTACAAGCATGCCAAGCAGTCGGGTGGACGCGGTCAGTACGGACACGTGCATCTGCGCATGGAGCCGCAGGAGCCGGGGGTTGGCTTCTCATTCGAGAACGAAGTCAAGGGCGGTAACATTCCGTCCGAGTACATCACGGCGGTTGAGAAGGGCGTCATTAAGGCCATGGAGAGCGGCCCGTTTGCCGGCTACCCCGTGGTAGATATGAAGGTGACGGTGTTCGACGGTTCATCGCACGATGTCGACTCCAGCGAGTTCGCCTTCTCCGAGGCCGCGCGCGTCTGCTTCCGCAACATATTCATGCAGGCGAGCCCTGAACTGCTTGAGCCGATCATGTTGGTCGAGGTGTCAGCCCCCGAGGAGTATATGGGCTCGGTTACCGGATCGATATGCCAACGCCGCGGCCGCATCGAATCGATGAGCGAGCAGCCCGGCGGCATTCGCGTGGTCGAGGGACGTGTCCCGCTGAGCGAGATGTTCGGTTACTCCAACGCGATCCGCACCGTCACACAGGGACGCGGCAACTTCACCATGCACTTCGAACATTACGAAGCCGTCCCGTTCGCCATCGCCGAAGAGATCATCAAGAAGCGCCGCGAAGCCAATAAGATCAAGTAAAGGGCGCTCCGAGGAGGGGAGACCTTCCTTGACTGGAGTCCGCCTGCGGCGTCCAAAGGTCTGCGGAAGGCCTCCCCTCCTCTCCGCTTTGGGCCGGTAGGGCCCGCTCTCCGAGCGGGCCGCGCTGCTAGAACGGCGGTTCGTCGCTGTCGAGGTCTTCGGGGACGAATGAGTCGTCACTGACCGGAGGCGCTTCATCGCCCGTGGGGGCGGCTTCGCCTGCGGCTTCAACGCGCCAGGCGGAAAGATTGGTGTAGTAGCGGCCGTTATGCTCGTTGCCGCGCAGGTCGAACGTGACCTTCACGCGCTGGCCAACGGTCAGGTCGTTCAGCATGGCCGTCTTCTCTTTGACGGTTTCAAACTTAATGTCCTGCGGATAGCGGTCATCCTCCGTGGTCACCACAAACTCGCGCTTGTTGAACCCGCTCGGAAACGTCACTTCATCCATCACGACCTTCACGGCCCCCGTCATCTCATACGCTGCCATCGTCTCTCTCCTTTACTGAAGTGGTGGGCGGAGCGGGACTCGAACCCGCAAGCCGTGAGGCACAGGATCCTAAATCCTGCGTGTCTGCCAATTTCACCACCCGCCCGCTAGAAATAGTACCCCATGCCGATCGAGTAGCTGTCGTCGGTGCCATCGTATAGAACGGCATCAAGCTGAACCAGCCAGCCGTTGGCGATGCGCAGGTCGGCGCCGAGGCGCATGCCGAAGTCGTTGTTGCCTTTGCCTGCGAGCGGGGCGTGGTCGATATCCCAGTCGCTGTAGTACGGGCCGATGTAAGCGGAGACACCGGTTGGCATGCGACGGTTCCAGACGGACTCCGTGGCGCGGTTGTGCGTGTAACGAATGAGTGGCGAGACGGTCAGTTCGGACCACTTCAGGTACTCGTCCGTATTCGCAAGCGCAGAGGCGGGGTCGGCTGTGGTCCCGAAGTAGACGCCCTCAAGCTTCATGGATGCTTCGCGATAGGCCACGTCGACTTCCACCCTGACTGCATGGCGGCGGGGTAGGGCGGGGGTCCCTTCTATAATGAAGTCCCACAGAGCTGCGCGGGCGCCGATGCCCCATTCGAATCCACTGCTGCTCTCGATCAGCCCTACCTCCATCCCCGCAGAGCCCGCCTCGGCGCGCAGCGTGAGAAACGGCAGGACGTCCACACCTGTGGCGGCCGTAATGCGGCTCAACTCGACCGGCGTTACCCGGTTGTCAAAGCGCAGTTCACGGTCGGATTGCCCATACGCGACAGAGACAAACCACCCTTCGGCCTCTTCCAGCGTGACCAGGCCCTCCTCCGGCCCTGCCATGCTGCCTGCCATGGCGGTGGCGGCAACCAGGGTCAGAATGGCAAAAACAAACGCAGTGAAACGCACGGTGGCTACAGGGAAAGTTCTCATGGCCCGATGGTAGACAGGTCAATTCACCATTGTCAAGGTGGCACCCACGCCCTATCGTGCAGACAGTATATGAGAGCCGGGAACTGAAAGATCCATCCGGAGCTGGTGACTTATGAAGAGACAATTGCGGCTATCCCTGGGACTGTGCGGGCTGGGTGTGATGATGCTGGGGGCAGGCTGCCGCCACCTTAACCCGGACGTTGAAGATGCGGCTGTTGTGGAGGAGGCAATCGAGGAAGCGCTCCAGCCGGTCATCAACCTGTACGAGCAGGAGCAGTTCAGCGTGGCCCTCGTGGCCTGGATCGATGCGATGCAGGGCGTGGCGCCCTCACCCCTGGCGTTGGATCTGCGCACGCGCATCCTGGCTGCCCTGCGTGACGAACAGGCGCGCCAGGGCACCATCGACCGTTCAGCGGCCAACGAGGCCATGGGCGTGGAGGCCGTCCTCAAGGAGTCGCTGCCGCCGACCTACGGTGCGGTGCGCTACGAGCGGCGGCCGCTGCGGAGCCATGTGAGTCCCGATGGTCCCATGCGCGAGGTGCTCGACCGCAAGGTCTCGATTCATCTCACCGATGCCGATCTGCCCGCCATCATCGCGGTGCTGGGCGCGGACGACAATATCAACATCGTGGCCGACCGCGGCCTGGGGGCCGGCAAGAAGCTCGACATGCAGCTCGATGACGTGCCGCTGCGTGAGCTGCTCGACTACGTGTCACGCAACTACGCCATTCAGTTCTACGTCGGCGAAAACCTGATCTGGGCGACGCCGGCCGCCAGCAAGCAGTCCGGCCCGCTTGAGACGCGGATCTACAAGCTGCACAAGGGCGTTCAGTTCCATACGACCGACTGGCGAACCGCCGCAGGGCCGCAGCAGAAGGGCGGTCCCAACCCGATCAACCGCAATGATCTTTCGTTCATGGCCACCGAGTTGGCGTCGCAGACCACCTACATCGAAGAGCTGGTCACGAAGTTCCTGCCGACCGTGGCGGGTGCGCAGCTCATGTTCGACAAGAACACACACACGCTTTTCGTTCGTGACACGATCGATAACCTGGCGCTCGTGGAAGCGATCATCGAGGCTGTGGATGTGAGTCCCCCGCAAGTACTGATCGAGGCCCGCTTCATCGAAGCGTCGGTCGACGACCTGCAGGAGATTGGGATCGACTGGGTCCTGGATGATCCGTGGACCATGTCGCGCAAACCGGGTCTGGTGAACGGTGTTCCCAAAAACCAGGTGGCGGCTGAGCTGACGGGCGCCGGGGCGGCAGGCCTGGCCTTCTCCAGCCCGGAGCGCCCCCTCAACGCGTCGCTCCAGGAGCCATCACTCGAAGGCCACGGCTTGAACCTTACCTACCAGGGCATCTTGACACAACCGATGTTCACGGCCGTTCTGCACGCTTTGGAGGTGTCGGGCAAAGGGCGCACGCTATCGGTTCCGCGCGTTACCACCGTGAACAACAATCCGGCCAAGCTGCGGCATGGCCAGGACCTGCTCTACTACGAGGAGTTCCAGGCCCAGGCGTTCAGTCTGCTGGACGACAACGGCAAGAAGTATAGCGTGACCGCGCTGATGCCCAAAGGCGCACCCGTCCTGGCCGAGCTGGGCATCACGCTGGTGGCTGTGCCCAGCGTGGGTGATGATGGCTCCAGTGTGAGCCTGCTGCTCACGCCGACGATCAGCAAGCTGGACGAATTCAATTATTACACGGGCGCGGGCAACAGCAACAGCCTGCAGCAGGTTGAGGTGAAGCTGCCGACCATCTCACGGCGTGAAGTTCAGACCAAGGTCGTCGTGCAGAGCGGCGAGACCGTCGTGATGGGCGGCTTGATCGAAGTGGTGTCGGCGGACAAGGAACACCGTATTCCTGTGCTGGGACACCTGCCGATCATTGGCCAGCTCTTCCGTCGCAAGGATACGGTTGAGCAGCGGCGCAACCTGATCATTTTTGTGACTGCTACGGTGATATCCGAACGAGGCGAATCGCTGGTCCAAGGCGCAGCAGGCAGGGAATAGGACCCATGATTCACAGGGAGATGGTTGGGCTTGACCTGGGGTCGCACTCCGCAAAGGTAGTGCGCGCCATGCGCATTGCGGGGCAGCTGATCGTACGCGAGTCCGATTGGGTCCACCTGCCACAGGATACCTCCGAGCGCCGCCGCCTTCTGACGGCCTTCATGACCGACAAGGACTACGCCGATGTACCGTGCGTCGTCGGCGTGCCGGGCAAAGACATGATGCTCAACGTGGTTGAGGTGCCGGAAGGCGGGGCGCAATCGATCGCAGATATCGTGACATCCGAACAGGATCGTGTAGAAGGGCTGACTGAAGAAGACACGGCGGTAGACCATGTTGTGTTTCGCAGCGCCGGACACCGCTACCTGCTGTTGGCCATGGCGCGTGCCGACGCCGTGGGTCGCGCGGCTTCGGTATTGTCTGATCTTGGCGAAGAGGACGTGGGCGACATTGTTCCCGGCTCGATGGCACTCTACCGGGCCGTCTATGAGCTGGGGCGCAAGGGCGTAATACCTGGCGGCACCATGTGTGTTGACATCGGCCACGCCGGGGTCGAGGTCGTCGTAGGGCGCGGCAGCAAGGTGCTCTTCTCACGTTGCCTTACCAACGAACCGGCGATGGGGGCCGAGGCCGGAACGGAGTCGCCGTTAGCCGGAGAAATTGCGGCCTGCCTCGAGTCGTTCCACGCCGCATTCCCGACGCCTGCATTTGCCGTTAAGCGTATCATCCTGAGCGGGGGTGGCGCCCTCGCGGAGGGGGTTGTGGACGACGTTGCGAAAGCCACGGGCGTGGAAGCAGTGTGTCTTGGGCAGTGGGCGCGCAAGGCGCCCATGGGCGAGATCGAGCGCTATGGTCGGGCCATCGGGTTGGCGGCGTGCGGTCTGCGGCGGGGTGGGGCGGGCATCAGCCTGTTACCGCGCGCGCTGCGTGAGTCGCGCATCCTGCGGTGGCAGAAGCAGTACTGGGCCTTGAGTGCCCTGGCACTTGTCGGTCTCGTGTTGCTCCTGGCGGGCGGCGCCTTTGCCCAGTTGCGGTGGGATCGCGAATATCTTCGACTGCGCCAGGTTGAACTGGCCGGCCTGCATGCACTCGACCGGAAACTGGGCGTCACGGAAAACCTGAACGAGCAGTTGGAGTTGCGGATCGTCCCGTTCCGTACGGCCGTCGAGAACGCCGACGTGCTGCGCATCGCAATGGCCTCGGTATCCAAGGCCAAGCATCCGGACGATTGGCTGAGCCTGTTCGCCGACGCGGATGCCTACTTCGGCATCTCCAGTGCCGACGATTTCAGCGATGGTGGGCGGTCGGGTGTGAGCGACGGTGCCGGGTTCGTGAGCGTCATTGTGGAAGGGTACACGCCGGTGGACGATTTCTCGACCGTGGGGCAGATGATCGAGCGACTGCACGAGCAGGTGGGGGTGGTGGATGCTGATTTGCTCGGCGACGAGCGGCTTCGCAATGACCCCGCACGTGATGAACGCTGGGCTGACACGGGATGCAGTCTCTTCGTGATTGAAATGACGTTGGAAGTGCCATGAGCAGGGCTGTCCATAACGATGTACGCGCACTGCGCACCCAGGTGGTGCTGATCCTGGTGGTGTGCCTGGTCGTCACCGGCGCCTTGTGGGCATTTGTCCTGAATCCGCTCCAGGAAGAAATCGGGGCATGTGACGAGCAGATCCTGAATGTCGAGGATGAGTTGGCCGCCTTCCGTGTGCGCATGGAAGACGGGGGCCTGTCCGAGCGACTGGCAACAGCAACGGTCCGCAACCGTCAACTAGTAGCGGAGTGGGACTATCTTCGTGAGCGCATGGACACGTTTCGCGATTACACGGATATCCGAAAAGCACTGCCCACGTATGATGACGGTCGTATTGACTTCAAGGTCGCGCTGTTCGATGCGCGGGAGCAACTCCTCGAGAATGCGGAGGCGGCCGATGTCGTGTTGCCGGAGGACTTGGGGGTATCCGAAACCATCGGCTCGGAGGAGCGGGCCGAGCTGAGGTTGTGGCATCTGGTGGCGACGATGCGACTGGTGCAGTTGGCCATCGATGCCAGGCTTCCCGCGATTGAGCACATCGAGTCGGGCGTTCCCCTTGCATTTGCCCTCAACGACGATGCCTCGCAGATGGCCATGGAATTTCCCACGCGGATGGTGGTGCGCTGTTCGTTCAAGCACCTGGTTCGTTTTCTCGACATGCTCTCGCAGCAGGGCAGTTTCTACTCGATCCGGAAGGTGCGGGTAGAGCGCATGGGGACGCACGGCGCACGCATGCTGGAAGCCGAGATCGTGGCCGGCGCCTTTCTGTTTGAACTGCGCAACGGCGTGACAGAGCCCCACGGGGACGGAGAGCCTGAGACCCCCGAGGTCGGCATTCCCGGATCGGCGCGCGGCCGTCGCGCACGAGTGGCCCAGCAACGCAGGGAGGCCCGGTACGATGGTTGAGCTGCTCTGGAGACTGGTACTCAAGATCAATGCACGCGCGGTCTTTCTGTTTTCGCTGCTGCTGTTGTGCGTCGTCCTGGTGGTCCTGTTGCACCGTGGTTCACGGCAAGGCGCGGGGCTCAAGACGGGCGGGCACCGTGTACGCAGCTCCCGCGGTGACGCCGTTCCGGAGCGCGTGGCCGGGGCGATGGCGCGCGGGGACATCGAAGACCCCTTTACGTCCGCTTTCCTCGTGGCCTGGCTCGACCTGGAGGCGAGTCGGAAGCGGGAGCGCGAAGCGGCCCGGGCCAGGCAGACTCCCGTCGTACAGCCCAAGCCGGCGCCGGCGAAACCAAGCCCGGCACCTGCCAAGCCGAAGTCGGCTCCAAAATGGGTCGGTGTCAACTACCAGGGCATGATTGCGCGTACAGACGGATCACGGGTGGCCCTCGTGCGGGAAGTGGAGGCGGGCACGCTCCACACGTTGAAGGTGGGCGACACGCTGCTGGCCGGTCGCGTGAAGGATATCTCGGCCGAGCACGTACTGCTCGTAGTCGGACAGGACGAGGCGGAGCACCCCCTGAGAGTTGGGGTCGTGACCCGCGTCCGGAAGGACGGTCCGTGAAGGTTGATGACTATATCGGCGTTGTTGGCGGCGGGCGTCTGCCCGGCGAGACCACGATTGCGCGCCGGATCGGTGAGCAGTTGGTTGAGCAGGACCTGCTCGACACCGAAAAAGTGGAGCAGGCGCAGCACCGGGCGCGCTGGCTGAAGGAACCGTTCGATCGCCTGCTCATTCGCGATGGCCTCGTTGAGGAAGGGGCCGTACTGGACCTTCTGGCGCAAGTGACGGGCATTCCGGTGGTTTCCATGGCGCGGGTCGAGCCCGAGGAGCAGGCGGTCAAGACCGTGTCGGTGCGGGTTATCGCGAGCTATCGCGTGGTGCCGGTTCGGCTATACGGCGGGGCTATCACGCTGGCGACGGATTCGGTTGCCGAACTGGCCCGCGAGGAAGAGCTGCGCGTTGTCCTGGGACACTCGATTCGATGGGTCCTGTGTCGGTCACACGAGATCACCGAATGCATCAAGCACTACTACGGTGTCGGCATTCATGCCCTGGCGGGACAGGACCCCGGTGGACAGCCTGCAGCATCAGGCCGGACTGGCGCCGAGCACGAATCCCGCGACATCACGGCGTTTGTGAATGCGATCATTGAGGATGCGGTGGCTTCCGAGGCGACCGATATCCACTTTGAACCCTCCGAGACGGGTTTGCGTCTGCGTTACCGGATCGATGGCGTGATGGCGTCCGTGCCGCTGCCGCAAGGCGCGGAAGGGTTCGCGCGGGCGATCGTGTCGAGCATCAAGGTGATGGCCCAGCTCAATATCGCCGAAAAGCGTCTGCCCCAGGATGGCCGCTTCGGGTTCGATGTGGACGGACGCGCGCTGGATATTCGTGTCTCTGTCCTGCCGGCCGAGCATGGTGAAGCGGCCAACTTGCGCATCCTGAACCGGGAATCGTCTTTCCTGAAGCTTGACCAGTTGGGGTACAGCCCCGAGCAGCTCGAAACGATCGAGGATCTGATCACGGCGCCGCACGGGATTATGCTCTATACGGGCGCGACCGGTAGCGGCAAGACCACCAGCCTGTACGCCAGCCTCTCACGGATCAATACAGATGAGCGCAAGATCATAACGATCGAAGATCCCGTTGAATACCGAATGCCGGGCGTTACGCAGCTACAGGTTAATACCGACATCGATTTCACCTTTGCATCCGGACTACGCTCCGTTCTCCGCCATGACCCGGACGTGGTGCTGATCGGCGAGATCAGGGACGAGGAAACGGCCCGTATCGCCACGAGTGCCGCGATGACCGGTCACCTCGTATTCAGTACGCTGCACACGAACGACTCCGCCAGCGCCGCGACCCGGTTGATCGAAATGGGCGTGCCGCCGTACCTGGTTGCCTCCAGCGTGGAGGGAATCATCGCCCAGCAACTCGTGCGGCGGGTCTGCCCGTCGTGCCGTGCGGCGGTGAGTGTCGAGAAACCGTTAATCGAACAGATGGTACGGTCCATTGGCGAGAAGGTCAGGGAGGCGACAATCTATAAGGGCACGGGGTGTCCGGACTGTCGATTCACGGGATACCATGGGCGGATCGGTCTGTTCGAGATGATCGTGATGAACGACATGTTGCGGGGGCTGATCGTGGAGCGCGCGCCCAGCGGCCGGCTGATGGAGTCTGCCGTGGAGTCCACGGGTTTGCTGACGTTGCGTCAGTGCGGTTGGCTGCGCGTCCTGGCAGGCGAAACGAGCATCGACGAGGTGCTCCGGGTAACGGCAGGCCCCGGTCGTCACTGGAGGGGATGACCCGGCGGTGGGTGGTCAGGTTGCCGGGATTTATTTCGCCTTGAGTGGCGAGGATGGTTGACCTAGTCTCTTGGTGTGGTTCCATGGCTGGCATTTGGAGGGGTATATGATTGAGAAAGTACGAAGTGTGGGAATGGTTGGCTTCGCTATCGCCGTAGGCGTGATCGTGCTGCTGGCAGGTTGTCGACGCGAGTCCGAGCCGGTTCCCGACGCGACTCAATCCGAAGCCCCCCAGCCCGGTACGCCGGCACAGGCTGTTCTCATCGCCCCTGAACCGTCCGAGTTGGATGCCGAGGAAGGCCTGGCCCTGGGTCCCGCAGCAACGAAGGGCCGGCCGCGGAGCTACGTGTCGCTCACGCAAGAGCGTGACAAGGGTCTCTACCACATCACGCTTCAGGATCCCTACGCCGAGATGTTCGAAACAGCGGAGGGCAATGTCGTCCGTGTGCGCGGTGGCGGTGCGCGTCGCAAGCCGGGCTCGCCCGACATCGGCGGGCTCGCCTGGGTGTTGCCGGGCAAGGTGGGCTGGAACCTGATGCCGACGGTGACAGATGCCGCGTTTGCCTCGGCCACGCAGGGCGTGGATATCGCGGCCATCGCGGTGCGCAAGGTAATTGAAGGCGAGAGTGAGGAGGCCGACCCGATCATCGAGCGGGTCCGTTCACCCGAGATCTATGCGCAGGATGCGCTTTTCCCTTCGCATGTGGTGCGTGTACAGGAGGCGTGGGCAGGCACCAACAAGCTCGTTCGGCTGGTGGTCAACCCGATCCAGTACAACCCGGTCACGAAGGAACTGCGCCTCTGCTATCGCCTGAAGGCAACCTTGGAGTACGTCAAGTCGCTCGTTCCCGAGAGTCCCTAGCGGCAAGGTGTTTCGTGCCACTGAACTCTCGATCCGGCGGTATTCGGCCCGTTGGCGCACCTGCCATTTTCTCTAAAAAGCCGTTTACATCGCCGTCCCCAATATTGCATTCTTCAGTTCGGCGACTTAAGAAGTAGTGGGTCGGCACCGGACTTCGCCTTGTGTCATGGGAGAGGAATGGGATGCGTATGGATCATGACACGAATGAGGACGGATAGATGGATATCTATGTTGGTAACCTGCCCTATGAGGCAACAGACAGTGACCTGCAGGAGTTGTTCGCGAACCACGGTACGGTAACGTCGGCCCGTGTAATCTCGGACCGCATGACCGGTCGCTCGAAGGGTTTTGGGTTTGTCGAGATGCCTGAGCGTGCTGAGGCTGACCAGGCAATCGAAGCCACTAACGGTTCCGACTTCATGGGGCGTCCGCTGCGGGTTAACGAGTCGCAGCCGCGTCCACGCAACGAGGGCGGCGGTGGCGGTTTTGGCGGACAGAATCGCCGGTAAGCGGAATGGATGCGGATTTCCGCATCAAGCAATCAGCAGGAGGGCGTTCCGCTTGGGACGCCTTTTTGCTTTCGGTCACTCTCTTTTTCCTGCACCTTAAGAGACGGCCCTTGGTCGGGTCGCAGGGCTTAGTGTGGAAATATTTCTAATGAAGAATGGCGGTGGGACTATGCATCCGTTGGACACGTTTGATGGCGCGCAGCGCAGCGCAGCACTGGGGGCGCTGATTAGGAATGAGGGCAGTGGCGACGCCGTGGGCGAAGACGTCAATATGCACATGCACTCATTCTTCTCCTATAACGCCGAGGGCTGGTCGCCATCGCACTTGGTATGGGCCGCACATGAGGCCGGTTTCTATTCGGCGGGCCTGTGTGATTTCGACGTACTCGATGGGCTGGAGGAGTTCTTCGCTGCGGGCCGCGCTGTCGGGCTTCGTACGGCCGTTCATCTCGAGACGCGTGCCTACTTCTCGGAGTACGCAAACGACGATATCAGCTCCCCGGGTGAGCCGGGCGTTACCTACATCATGGGGGGCGGATTCCCGCGGGTACCCGAGGCGGGCTCACAGCAGGAACGGCAGTTGACCGGCTTCAGGGACGGGGCGCGGTCACGCAATGAAGAGCTGGTGGCGCGCCTCAACGAGAAGATTCCGGACATCGCGCTGGACTACGCCGGGGACGTGTTGCCGCTGACACCGTCGGGCAATGCGACAGAGCGGCATATCATTAGTGCCTATGTGAACCGCGCTGAAGAAGTGTTCGATTCGCCGGAGCGACTGGCGGCCTTCTGGTCCGATCTCCTTGAGCGGGAACGCGCCGAAGTAGAAGGGCTTCTGCAGGATCGTCCTGCACTTGAAGAGGCCGTGCGTTCGCGTCTCGCCAAGCGAGGGGGCTTGGGGTACGTGCCGCCATCGGCCGATACCTTTCCGCCGGTTGAGGAGTTCCTCGCGTGGGTCGCGAGTTGTGATGCCATTCCCATGATCACCTGGTTGGACGGCACCAGCGGAGGTGAGGCGGATCCCCGCGAAATGTGTGAGTATCTCGCCGCCAAGGGAGCGGGCGCACTGAATATCGTTCCGGATCGCAACTGGAATATCTCCGATCCGGCCGCCCGGGCCGTGAAGATCGGGAACCTGAAAGCCATTGTGAACGTGGCCGTGGACATGGGGTTGCCCATCAACATCGGGACGGAGTTGAACAAACTTGGGCTGCCCTTTGTAGACGATTTGGAGGGTGAGGTGTTACGCGAGTTCAAGGACGTCTTTCTGACCGGTGCTCGCATCATGGTTGGGCACACATTACTGGCGCGCTATGCGGCGTTTCCGTACATGGGGACGGCGGCCGTAGCGGAGTTCAACGACGTAACAGGCCGCAACAGCTTCTTCGAGGCCGTGGGCGCCCTGTCTGCACTGTCGGACGCACAGTCCGATCTGCTGGAGGAAATTGGACCTGAACGCGCGCTTTCGTGGTTTCGTGATACTGTAAAGAGTCTATCTGCATAGAAGGGAGCACATCATGCCCAAACGTCTGTTTGCTGTTGACCTGGGAGCATCGGGAGGAAAGTGCTTTGTCGGCACCTTTGCCGATGGGACATTCTCGATGGATGAGATCCATCGTTTTGCCCACGACGGGATGGATATGTATATCCCCGACCGGACGGGCCGCGTTAGCCCGCGAACGGTCTGGGACGACACGTTCATCTACCGCAACATCATCATGGGGCTGCAGGCCTATCGCCGTGATGTGGCGGAGGAGCTGGATTCTATCGGGATCGATACATGGGGTGCCGATGGCGGACTGCTGAACGCGGACGGCGATATGTTGGCCAAGATGTACTGCTACCGCGACCATCGTTTGGACGCAATGGTCGACAAGGTAAAGGCATGCGTGGATCCGTCCCGCATCTACGAGGTGACCGGCATCCATTTTCAGCCGTTCAACCTGAGTAACCAGCTGCTCTGGCTGGTCCAGAACCGTCCCGAGTTGCTCGCATCGGTCGCGGCCTTTCTGCCGGTGCCTTCGCTCTTCTATTACTTCCTTGGCGGCGAGAAGCGCGTCGATTCCTCCTGGGCCAGCGTGTCGCAGCTCATGGATGCGCACACGCATGAATGGAGCAAGGAGCTGCTCGACGCGCTGGGTATCCCGGCAGGGATGCTCCCGGAGATTGTCGAGCCGGGCGCCTCAATGGGGACGATGCACGCGGAACTGGCCGATTCGCTGGGGCTCAACCGCGTGCCGTTGACGGCCGCCGCAGCCCACGATACCGCCAGTGCCTTTGCCGCGGCTCCGGTTGAGGATCCTGCCAAGGCGCTGATCATCAGTTCGGGTACGTGGTCGCTCGTGGGCAAATTAGTTCCCGAGCCCATCACAACTCCGGAGGCGATGGCCGTTAACATAAGCAACGAAGGCGGGGTGGGGAATACACGCTGCCTCAAGAACTGCATGGGAACCTGGTTGGTCCAGGAGCTGCGCCGTGGATGGGCCGTAGAGGACGGCAAGGAAGTCGAGTGGCGCGAGCTGGACGCCCTGACGGCAGCCGCACCCTCGTTCGCAGCAGTGATCGATCCGGACGACGCATCCTTCTATAACCCGGACAACATGGAGGAGGCCATCGTCGCATTCTGCAAGCGAACCGGGCAGGCTGTGCCTGCTGACCGCGGCAGTATGACGCGAACGGTCTACGAAGGCCTGGCCCTGAAGTACCGCATGGTGAATGAGCAGATCTGCCGGGTGAGCGGCACCGAATCAGGTGTCGTAAACATCGTCGGAGGCGGCAGCAAGAACGTGCTGCTGGACCAGTTCACGGCAGATGCCCTCGGGCTGCCCGTGCTGGCTGGCCCGACGGAGGGTACGGCGGTTGGCAATTTCATGGTACAGGCCGTGGGGTTGGGGATCATCTCCACGATCGAGGCGGCACAGCCGGTCATTCGGTCCGCTTTTCCGATCAAGGAGTACCAGCCCGGGGACAAGGCCCCGTGGGATGCTGCCTACGAGCGCTTCAAAGCCATCGTGGGGTAAGCTGGGTCGGGATCATCCCGCGGGCACGTCTATCGTGCCCTGGTAGACATGCACCGCCGGTCCGGCCAGTGTTAGGCGGGTGATAGCGTCGCCCTGCTGCTCGAAACCGATCTGCAGATCGTCCCCCGAGATCGTGGTAACGGTCACGGGTGGCCTGGCACGTCCACGTAGCGCCATGATGACGGCCGCCGCGGCCGCACCTGTGCCGCAGGCGCCCGTCTCACCCTCCACACCGCGTTCATACGTCCGAATTCTCAAGCGGGACTCGTCCACCCGCTGTACGAAGTTCACGTTTGTTCCGTTGGGTGCAAACTGCACGTGGTGCCGAATCGTTGCGCCCAGGGAGACAACCGGGGCCTCGTCGAGGTCCTGCACCTCCAGCATGACGTGCGGTACGCCGGTGTTGGCTTGGCCGCAGGAGACGTGGCGTCCGTCGACTTCGATGTCGCCGTAAGGCTGAACGTCGGTTGGGTCGGGGAGCGCCAGCCGGACGCTATCATCATCAACGGTGGCACGAACCTTGCCGGCGTCCGTGGCAATGGTCATGGAGTCGCCGGCCATGCCGAGTTCGAAGGTGAGCCGCGCGGCGCAGCGGGCGCCATTCCCGCACATTTCAGCGGGCCGCCCGTCAGGGTTGAAGAAGCGCATACGGACATCCGCGTCACCGGCGGGTTGGAGTAGAATCACTCCCTCGCACCCGATACCCGTTCGACGGGTCGCGATAAGGGACAGCCATGCTTCATTGGCTGTCGGGATGAGACAGGCACGATCATCAAACAGGATAAAGTCGTTTCCTGCTCCGTGCATCTTCCAGAAGGTCTGGGTCATGGCGTTTGCAGCAGTTGATCGAACATGCGAATCAAGGGGTTGCGATCCTGCAGGCTCTGCTGCTTACGCAGTGCGGCGGTGGCATGCTGCGTGCCGGTGAAGTCGGCGAGGATTTGCAGCGTTTCTTCGAGAACAAGGTCCGCCTGTTCGATCCTGTCACCGTTGCCATCATGGGCTTCAGGGATCAGCGACGCCTGTAGCTCCGCCAGGTCGCGCTCGGACCGGGCGAGAGCCATCCGCCTCTCAAGGTCGAGGGGGAGTTCCTCGGCATTGTTGATGGCTTCGATACGGTCGAGCAGTTTCTGGTAGGCCTTGAACCGTTCACTCTTGCTGCGACGGGCCTCGGAGGCGGCGCGAAGCTGAGGCTTGATGCCGTCGAGGTCCGCCACGGGCGGGAAGCGGGTTGGCATTACGGCCGACCACGGGATGGGATTGGGCAGGGCATCCTCGCCCAGCTTCATGAAATCAAATGGGCTCGGAATCACGACGTCCGGCGTGACGCCACGGAGCTGCGTGGATGAACCGGATATCCGGTAGTAGCTGGCCGTGGTGACACGAAGCGAGCCCAGTGTCCTGTCGCGTCCCAGGCTGACGATCGTCTGGACCGTGCCTTTGCCGTGTGTCTTCTCTCCTCCTACGATCAGGGCGCGGCCGTAGTCCTGCAGGGCGCCCGCGACAATCTCGGAAGCGGAGGCGCTGAGACGGTTCACAAGGACGACGAGCGGACCGGCATAGGCCAGGGCGGGGTTTCGATCGGGCAGAACACGGATGCTGTGGCGCTCCCGGACTTGCACGGTCGGGCCGCTCCTGATGAAAAGCCCGGTCATGCGTATCGCCTCAATGAGCGAGCCACCGCCGTTGTTGCGTAGGTCGAGGATGATCCCCTCAACCCCATTCGTCTGCAAGCGCTGAACAATGGTCTGCACATCCCCGGCCGCACTGCGGTATTCCGGGTGGCGCGGGTTGTTGATGCCCATGCTGGCGTAAAAGGCGGGGAGGCGGATGACGCCAAACGTGCGTTCGTCGCCGTTGGAGTCGGTGATCGTCCGTACGCTGGAGTCGGCGGCCTGCTCCTCGAGCTTTACCTCGTCGCGCACAAGGTCGACCTGCTTGGTCGTCGAGCCGCTGGGGTCGGACGCCGGAATTACGGTTAGGACGACGCGGCTGCCCTTGGGGCCGCGAATCAGGGAGACGATGCGGTGCAGGGGCCAGTGGAGGACGTCAACGATGGGTTCCTTGTCCTGGCCAACGGCGATGATCTTGTCGCCCGGCCGGAGGCGAAGGTCGCGGCTGTCCATATCGGCGGGCCCGCCGGGAATGAGTCGGACAATCCTGGCCGCGCCGTCCTCGGCGCGCAGCAGTGCGCCGATGCCCGTTAGCGAGAGTTTCATCTCGATATCGAAGTCTTCGACGCTGCTGGCGGTCATGTAGCCTGAGTGGGGGTCGTAGGCGTGTGCGAACGCCGTGAGGTATTTCTCGATCAACCACTTGCCGTCGCTGTCGTTCAGCATGGTCAGCATCTGCTTGTAACGGGAGCGGATGAACGCCTCGGGAGAAAGGTCGACCGGCGTGGACGCGGTGGCCTCGTCGGTGTCGTTGGTGGTGGATGATGGGATCTCGGCGGCTGCGGTGTCTGTGCCATTGGTCGGTGTCGGGGAATTCGCGTCCTCCTCGGCCTTGGCGTCCTTGGCAATCTGTTTCGCGACGATCTGGCGCACGTACTCGTTCTTGATCTTGAGCCGCCACAGTTCGTTGCACTCCTCTGTCGTGACCGCCCAGTCCGCCTTGCGACGGTTCCAGCGATAGACTTCCTTCGTGGTCAGGTCGAATCCACGGTCGAGGAGGACTTCCGTATAGTCGTAGCGTTCCTGTACTCGCTGCTTGAACCGCTCAAACACCTCGTGGGCGAAGGAGATGTCTCCGTCCGAAACGGTATCGTCCAGCTGCGTCCGGTTGGCGGCAAACTGCTCGATGTCCGACTGCAGGAAATACATGTGGTCGAAATCGAGTGACGTGAAGAAGTTGGTCCAGGCGCGCCCGCTGATCTCATCGCCCATGGGGAGGCGGCTGAGGTGATAGGTGGGCATGCGGTCCGCAAAGCGTTCCGCGATGCGCCCCGCGAGCTCTTCGTCAGCAGCATTACCGAGACCGGGCAAGGCCATGGCACGGCCTGCCTGCAACAGAAGCAGGAGACTCCACATGCTCAATGTGCTGTTGAATGCTCTACGCATACCCACGTCAACCAGACAAAAAACAAATTATCTCACGTTTCCCCGAGCAGTGTCACGGCTGAAAAGGGAAAAGGCCGTACGACATTGACTGTCGAACGGCCCTGTCCTGAAACCATGTCGATTGCTAGGCGGAAAGAACGGATTCTTTGCACACCTTGGCAATGCGGAACTTCACGACTGTCTTGGCCGGAATGTGGATCGACTCGCCCGTGGCCGGGTTGCGACCCATGCGCGCCTTGCGGTTTACGAGTACGAGCTTGCCGAGGCCGGGGATCGTGAACCCGTTCTTCGCTTCGGTGTAGGCCAGTCCGGCCAGCTCATCGATGAACTCTCCGCACTGAACCTTGGTCAGTCCGGTCTTCTCTGCGAGACATGCAAGTGTCTGACTCTTCGTCATTTGAACCCTCCTGTTATTGTTTGTACGACCTTTCGATCGTTTGACAGCCCTGTGGGGCACAACGTTGCTTACCTTTGAGTGATTATGGCCTGAATTCGGTGAGGCACAAGCCCAATTTTCATTGCTATGACGGTTTTTTAGGGGGGCAGCCCCGCTATGAGGCTTTCGGTGTCTCTGCGCCGGCAACGGTCGACGGTAGCGGTAAGTTAAGGCGGCGCAGCCGATTGACAAGGTCGCCCTTGTCGATGCTCTTCAGGTAGGCCTCGTCGGGTTCGACCAAGTCATCGTGGACCAGCTTGGTCAGTGCCTCGTTCATGAGCATCATGCCTTTCCCTCCGCCCACCTGCATGGCGGACTCTATCTGGTGCGTCTTGCCGTCACGGATCAGCGACGCGATGCCGCTGTCAACCAGCAGAATCTCCATGGCCGCCACGCGCCCGCCTCCCTTGCGCCGACAGAGGGTCTGGCAGACCGCCGCCTTGAGTGACGAGGCGAGCATGGACCGAATCTGCGACTGTCGGTTCGCGGGGAACGTATCGATAATGCGACTGACGGTGTTGATGGCGGTGTTGGTGTGGAGCGTGCCAAAAACCAGATGGCCGGTCTCAGCTGTCTCAATGGCGATCTCGACCGTCTCCATGTCGCGCATTTCGCCGACCAGTACAATGTCGGGGTCCTGGCGCAGGGCGGCGCGCAAGGCCGCCGCGAAGCTCTTGGTGTGCGTATGGACTTCGCGTTGGGTGATCAAGCACTTCTGGTCCTGGTGAACAAACTCGATGGGATCCTCAATCGTGATAACGTGATCGGTCCGGGTGCCATTGATCAGGTCGATCAGCGCCGCGAGCGTCGTGCTCTTACCGCTGCCCGTGGGACCGGTAACCACTACGAGCCCCTTGGATAGATAGCAGAGGTCGCGGATGCCCTTGGGCAAATTCAACTGGTCGGCCGTGATCACAGTCGTAGGAATGACGCGCAGCGTCCCGCCGATGCCGTAGCGGTCGCGACGGGCATTGACGCGGAGGCGGACGAAGTTGGGGATCTCGTAGGCGAAGTCCGTGTCGTTATTCTCACGAAGCTCGCCGCGGTTGCGCTCGGGCATGATTTCGGTCAGTATCCGCTGAATGTCGGCGTCGGTGAGTACTCGAATATCGGTGCGCGTGATTTCACCATCGCAGCGCAGGATGGGGGGGCGTCCGGCCGACAGGTGCAGATCACTGCCCCCTTGCTCGACGAGCACCTTGCACAGTTCATCAATCTCGGGCATGTCTAAGACCTCCTTGATCCAACCTTACCACGAACAGTGGGTTGCGCGGCGTTTCAGTTTTCTTCCTCCGCCATCTCGATTGCCAGGACGCCGCGCTGAACGAGTGTCTTCAGGTAGCCGGTCACGGCTACGCGGCTCTCGTGAAACGTCAGGCGGTATTGCGCGGCAATGGTGTCCACGACATCCTCGACGGTGCGGCGCCCATCGCAGAGCGACCATACCCGGCTGCCGATGTGATCCAGCCGCGCCACGCGCTCTTTCCGGAACGGGACAATCCACGAGAGGGGCGGCATGAGCTTGCGTGTCTGCTGGACCCAGACTGACACGGTTGCGTCGGGGGCGCGCTCAACACGGGCAGCCCGGTTCTGCATGGCGACTGCGCGTAACATTGCCGTCCATGGCGCCTCGCTCATATCACGCTTCTCCACAACTGTTCAATGGGTTCCCCGGAAGGGCCGGTGCATCCTCCGCCACCCAGCTATAGAGCCGTCCATCCACCGGGCAGACCCATGCTTCGGCCTGCAGGTGGCGCTTGCGTCGCAGCCATCCGCGCGCGGCGGCGCGCCCCTCGATGCGGTCGACCGCGTGACCGTCCCGACGCTCGTGGCGCCAGCGCGCAGGTGGGCGGGAGTCGGGCCGGACCTGCCGCTCCAGCCATGCCTGCACGGAGTGATCCATCCACTCCTGTACGAGTCCCCGCCGTGCACACCGAAAGACCGTTTGCTTGCGCGGGTCCGAAAAATGCCACTCTACCAAGGCGGGCTCGACGCGGCAACGGCTCAGGGTTAGCCGACCCGGTACGCGTGCATCCATGCCGAGGGCCCGCCAGCGGCGGCAGTTGTTGGCATCAAGGGGCACTTCGTGAAAGCTCTGCAATATCGCGCTCTCCAGTTCCCGGTTGCGTCCGTCCGGCCATGGAAAGAGCAGCTCTACGAGACACGATTCGCTCTCGGCGTAGCGCCCGAAACGCGTGATCGTCTGCCCGTCCATCTCCCCCTTGAAGCCCTGGCATCCGGACACCTCGATGCGATGGGCCTGCGTCATGCCTTCGTCTTTGAGCTTCCCCATGTAGTCGGACAGCATTCTGTCGAAATCGGGGGGACCATCGACCTGGCGCCATGTCAGCTCAAACCTGAATCCGTAGCGGTCCGCAAAAGCGCAGCGCCCCGACTCCAGCTTCAGCGAATACTGCAGCATCTCCCAGTCGTCAGGCAGCCGTATGCCCAGGTGTCTCCATATCCACAGTTTTTTCACCGACTCCATGCTTCACCTGAAGTAATCGGTGACCAGTGATCAGTTGTCAGTATCCTTCGCAGGATCCTCGTGTCCCACTGCTCGCTGCTCACTTCTCCTTCCTATCCCGGCATGATCCTGAACGGCTTCGGCGGCTCGCCCTGAACCGCGTAGTAGATGGCGCCGATGACGACCGGAATGACGGCGGCCAGCATCTCGCCGGCGATCAGCCCAATCATCAGCGGCTTCAGCTTGCGATAGAGCCCCGCACCGCCATGCCGGGTCACGGCGCTCTTGATGAAGTAGCCGAGCAGGAATGAGAAGGCCAGTATCCGGCTCTGGAATGTTCCCAGCACGAGGAAAATGAGCGGGTGCAGCGGCCACTTGGCAAAGCGGTAGCGCAGGAAGGAGAAGAGAATCACCATGGCGAACATGGCCGCAAATCCGACCAGGAACTTGCCGTCCGGGTCAATCTCGGTGAATCGTTCCCATCCGGATACCTCGTACGCGCGGTCGAGTGCGCCCTGGGCTTCCAAGCGCCGGGTCATCTGTACGTTGACGTCATAGGGATACGTCGGCACCGCATGGGCAGACCACCAGTCGCTGGCGAGAATGGCGCCGCGCTGGTACTGGAGATGGATGATGACGGGTGTTGCGATGACGAAGCCGAGCACGAGCGCCACCAGTCCCCACAACGTGGTCTTGCCAATGCGGAGTTTGAGGCGATCGACCAGGTGGATGCCGGACATCGCAAACGGCATCATGGCTTCGCGGGGGTCAATCATGAGCAGTCCGGAGAGCATCGCGAGCACGAGGAGCTGGTTGGGACCGGCCGCACGGGCCCCCATGAACGCCCATATCATGGCACAGGGGTAGAAGTAGGAGTGGACGAAGAATACACCCGCCTCCGCCAGGAGACGGCTGATTACGGTGAAGATCACCAACATGGTTAGTACGTAGAGGGTCGATAGTTGCCAATCCAGGCCTACCAGGCTGAGTTGGAAGATAAAGAGGACGACGGTGACCAGGAAGATCCGCATGCCCCAGACGGCTGACGCTTCGATCTCATCTCGCGAGCGCAGCCCGACCCCGCGACGCAGGGCAGAGACGTAATAGTGTCGTCCCGTGTAAAGGAGTACGGCAAACATGCCAAAGTAGGCGCCTGCATAGAACGACGAATCCAGGGAGACCTGCAAGTGTCCGGTCCCCATCGCAACGCCATAGCCTGCCAGCACGCCGGCAATCAGGCAGTAGAGATAGGGGGCCAGTCCCAGGGAGAGCGATACGTCTGTCGCCAGGAAGTAGGCAAACCCAACGGCCGTGAAGATAATGGTAGGCTTGAAAATACCCCAGGCCCCGCCGCGTTCAAGCACGGGAAAGAGTTTCAGCAACGGCTCGAGATCGAGCACGGTCTTGACCGGGATCAGGTTGTCGGGCCACCAGACGCAGGCATAGTTGTTCATGTGGATCGCGAGAACCACGAGGGCGCCAAGCCAGAAGAGACGACTCCGCATAACCGGGCTCCAACCGGAGTCGTCGTCAGGAAGGAGGGACCGGGCGAACTCGACGGTTGGGTAGGGGAGGTGCTCGTGTGTTGTCCATTGCCGGTGAAGGACGAGGCCAAGCCCAACGACCATCACGCAGACGGTCAGGATGAGCGGCATCCAGAAGAGCAGGGCGCGTGTCCACGCGTGCCATGGCACGTCTGAGTAGGGGATCTTCGCTTCACCTTGAGCCAGTCCGGCAACAAAACCGTCAAGTGTGCGTGTGCTGTCGCGCGAGATGTCGCCCAGCATACGGGCAGGAGCCCGCGCAAGTGGTCCGAGCCGGTGTGGCACAACCACGCCGGCGAGAAACACATCAATGACACCGCGGTTGATGGCCTGGCGATCCTCCGACGAGAGGATGTCATGCTCGCGGCTTAGCAGTTCTTCCACGTACGGGGTCAATTCCAGGCCGTCCGCCACACCAGGCTGCAGGGCAAACGTCGTTTCCGCGATTGCCTGGTTCAGCGCACCAAGTAGGGGCCAGTTCTCAATGCCCTCCGATGGCGGGGCTGTCGCCTCCCGGTCCACCGATGACTCGACGGCCTTCTGCAGGGCTGACAGGGCAGGTTCCGTTTCGCTGCCGGCAAGAATCTGTTCCAGTTTCTGCCAGTCCATGACGTCACTGTGCGCGATCGTCGCCGGCTCGTTCTGCCATGAAGGCTTGGTCCGCAGGTGGTGGTGCGGCAGCATGATGGAGGTCGAGAAGAAATGGAGCAGCCCCCGTCCGGGCAGGTAGCAGGCGAAAAGAACCAGCGCGACGATGGTGGCCAATTCGCGACCGGAGAAAGAAAGCCGCCGCGAAAGCTTGCGCAGCAGCGGGTTCACGAGAAGGAGGAAAAGGATCAGCGTTCCGAATACCGCCACGGGGAGGTAGTTGCCCACCAGGAACGTGCCCTTCATCACCATGTCGTTGAAATAGGTGATGACGCTGAGGAGCACGGCGCAAAGCAGCCCTATGAAGATACTCCTTTTGGTCATAGGGGCAGCATAGCTGAGCGCGCGATCCCTATCAAGTCAACGGATCGGTCTGCCCCGTCTCGCTAAATGCACCGGCGCGCTCCACGCAGCTCGGGCATGTGCCGCAGGGACGGTCACCGCCACGGTAGCAGGTCCATGTCAGGGCGAAGTCCACGCCGAGGTCGAGGCCGATCCGGACGACATCGGCCTTGCGCTTCTCAACGAACGGCGCGTGGACCGTAACGGCATCTTTCCTGTTGAGGGCCAACAGGGCGTTGATCCGCGCGAGGAAGTCGGTCGTGCAGTCCCAGTAGCCGTATTCGTCCTGGGCCTGGGCTCCGTAGTAGATGTCGCGCACGCCATTCGCTTCGGCGTACGCGGCTGCCAGCGACAGGAGCGCCATGTTGCGGTTGGGGACGTAGGTTGGCGGCTGTTGCCGCTCTGACTCCGGGATCGCCGCAAGGTCGGGGACCTCTACCTCGGGATTGGTCAGGACGCTGCCTGCCGCTGTCAGTCCACCGAAACCCGAGATATCGAGAATACGGTGTTCGTGCACACCAACGGCTGCAGCCTGTGCCGCCGCAGCCACCAGCTCGCGCGAGTGGCGTTGGCTGTACTGGAAAGAGAGGGCATAGATCGTCTCAACGCCGAGCGTGCAGTGGACATAGTGCAACAGGGTCGATGAATCGATTCCGCCGGAAAGGAGGACGACCGCGGATGCCATGATTACTACAGCCTTTCGTCGACCGTATCGCGTTCGTAAAACGCCTTCATGTCGAAGATGACAGCGTCTTCCTTCGAGAACTTGCCCAGGTCGATCTCACGGAAACGGTCATGTCCCACGGTAAGAACCACCGCGTCATACTCGGCTTTCTGCTCGGGGGTCGGCCGGTCGATCAGGGCGATCTCGTACTCGGCTTCCACCTCGTCGCGATCGGCCCACGGATCGTAAACGTCTACCTGGACCCCGAAATCGGTCAGTTCATCCACCACGTCGATGACGCGTGAGTTGCGGATGTCGGGGCAGTTCTCCTTGAACGTGATGCCCAGCACCAGTACGCGCGAATCCAGCACGCGATGCCCCTGCTTGATCAGGAGCTTGATGATACGCGAGGCGGCGTAGCGACCCATGTTGTCGTTGAGACGCCGTCCCGCCAGGATGATCTCCGGGTTGTAGCCCTCCGCCTGTGCCTTGTGGGCCAGGTAGTAAGGGTCGACGCCGATGCAGTGACCGCCGACAAGACCGGGCCGGAACGGGAGGAAATTCCACTTGGTTCCCGCCGCCTCGAGGACATCCATCGTATCGATTCCGAGGCGGTCAAAGATGATGGCCAGCTCGTTCACGAACGCGATGTTGATGTCGCGCTGCGAATTCTCAATCACCTTGGCCGCCTCGGCCACCTTGATCGTCGGCGCCAGGTGGGTGCCGGCTTCGATGATGGACGCGTAGAGGGCGTCAACCGCTTGCGCGGCGGCATCGTCCGATCCTGACGTCACCTTGAGGATCGTGGTCAGGCGGTGCTCCTTGTCCCCGGGGTTGATCCGCTCGGGACTGTAGCCGCAGAAGAACTCCGCGTTGTACTCGAGCCCGCTCTCATGCTCGAGGATCGGCACGCAGACCTCTTCGGTGCAGCCGGGATAGACGGTGCTCTCGTAGATAGCAATGCCGCCCTTGCCGAGGACGCGACCGACGGTTGTGGATGCGGCGATGAGCGGGGCGAGATCAGGCTGTTTCCCGTCATCGATCGGGGTGGGGACCGTTACGATGTAGAAATCGCATCCCGCCAGATCCCCGGGATCACAGGTGTAGCGCAGCTTCGTCGCCGCCGCCAGTTCCTCGGATGTTGTCTCCAACGTGTGGTCAACATGGCTCTGGAGGTCTGCAATGCGGC
>JADHWE010000037.1 GCA_016783675.1 Kiritimatiellia bacterium | reverse complement strand
CCTACCCAACACTGGATGGAGCACGATCACGAGCAAGGTAGGGCGAGCTCTCCGAGCGAGCCGTCGTCCAGACCAAGCTACGGCGCTGCAACCGGCACCGTCTCCGGCACTTCCGCCACCGGGGCCGCTTCAGCCGGCGCCGCGGCGCCGCTCGCATCGATTTCCACCGGAGCCGAAGCATCGACGTCAACCGGAGCTGCTTCTGTCGGCATCTCTACCGGCAGTGCGCCGCCCGGAGCCGCCATCGGGGCCGCGGGTGCGGCAGGAATCGGAACGACGGCATCATCCGTCACCGAAACGCGACGACTGCTTGCGCCTATGTAGGCCAACAGCGTCGTGTTGACCAGGAATATGATTCCCAAGATCACCGTCACACGCGTCAACACGTTCCCCATGCGCGCACCGAACAGGGCCTCGCCCATCTGTCCGCCCAGGGCCATGCCGAGGCCCTGGCTCTTCGTGCGCTGAATCAGGATCACACCGATCAACATCAGGCTGCAAACGGCCTCAACCAGGACCAAGATATATCTGATAAACGTTGCCATATTCTCTTCCTCCTCCAGTCGCGGACTTCGCAATCCCTTTCACTGGAGTAATCAGTTACCAGTTATCAGTGATCAGTACTCCAACCACACTCTCACTGATCACTGCTTACTGATCACTTCTCCCCTACATCCCGTGACGCACAATTTCCACGAACGAGCGGGCATCGAGCGCCGCGCCGCCGATCAGGCCTCCGTCGATGTCCGGCTGCCCCAAGAGCTCTTCCGCATTACCGGGTTTCATGCTTCCGCCGTACTGGATCCGAACGGTCTCGGCCGTGTCGGCATCACTGAGCCCGGTCAGGATACGGCGGATGAACGCGTGGACTTCCTGGGCCATCTCGGGGGTCGCGGTGCGACCGGTTCCGATTGCCCAGATCGGCTCATAGGCCACGACGACCTGTTTGATCTCATCAGCCAACCCGCTCAGGCTGCCTTCCACCTGGGTCTGGATCACTTCCTGGGTCCGGTCCGCCTCACGCTCTTCGAGGGTTTCACCCACGCAGACGATCGGGATCAGGTTGGTGGCCAGTGCGGACTTCACCTTGTGGTTCACAATCGTGTCCGTCTCGCCGAAATAGGTACGGCGCTCACTGTGGCCCAGGATGACGTAGTGGCAGTAGAGGTCGCGCAGCATGCTGGCGGAAATCTCGCCCGTGTAGGCGCCATCCGCCTCCCAATGCATGTTCTGGGCACCCAGCTTGATCGAGGTATTCTCGATGATATCGCCTACCGCCTTGAGCGCGGTGAAGGGCGGGCACAGCACAACGTCTACCTCGCGGCACTCGGCCAGTTCGAGCTTCACGCCTGAGGCGAGCTCCTGCGCGTCGGCGATAGTCTTGTTCATCTTCCAGTTGCCGGCGATGATTTTCTTTCTCAGCTTCATGCTACGTCTTCCTTACTTGTCGCTCAATGCAGTGATTCCGGGCAGTGCTTTGCCCTCGAGGAATTCCAGGCTCGCACCGCCACCGGTGCTGATGTGTGACATCTGGTCGGCCAGGCCGCTCTTGTTGACCGCGCTGACACTGTCGCCACCGCCAATAATGCTCACGCAATCGGTCTCGGCCACGACCTTCGCAATGCTCATGGTTCCGGCCGCGAACGGGGCCATCTCGAAGCAGCCCATCGGCCCGTTCCATACCACGGTCTTCGCCGCGGTGAGTTCTGCCGCAAACAGATCGCAGGTCTTGGGGCCCACGTCCAAGGCCATCCAGCCATCCGCGATGCCGTCTTCGTCCACGGTCTCCACGTTGGCATCCGCGCTGAACGCGTCCGCCACGACGTGGTCCACCGGGAGCAGCAACTTGACGCCCTTCGATGCCAGCAGCTCCATCGTCTCCTTGGCGAGATCGACCTTCTCCGCTTCCACCAGGGAGTTCCCCACCGGGATGCCCTTGGCCACGTAAAAGGTGTAAGCCATGCCGCCACCCACGATGATGGTGTCGACCTTGTCGGCCAGGTTGCGCAACACGTCAATCTTACCGCTGATCTTGGCGCCACCGATTACCGCCACAAAGGGGTGTTCCGGACTGGCCACGGCTTTGCCGAGGTATTCGATCTCTTTCTCGAGCAGGAATCCGGCGGCACACTTCTCGATATGCTTGGTAACAACCGCCATCGAGGCATGCGCGCGATGGGCGGTGCCGAAGGCGTCGTTTACGTAGACGTCACCAAGCTCGGCCAACTGGGCGGCGAACGCCTCCTGCGCCTCGGGCTCGACTTTCTTTCCCTCTTCCTCGGGATGAAAACGGAGGTTCTCGAGAAGCATTACATCGCCGGGCTGCAGCGCATCGGCCATGGCCTTCACTTCCGCGCCGACGCAATCGGGTGCAAACGCGACCGGCTTGCCCAGCAGCTCGGAAAGCTTGGCGGCAGCGGGCTTCAGACTGAACTCGGGCTTGGCCTCGCCCTTCGGACGGCCCAGGTGGCTCATCAGGACCAGCGAAGCGCCCTCGGCCAGCACATACTCAATCGTCTTGAGCGCGGCACGAATGCGCGTATCGTCGGTTACCGTCTCACCGTCCAGCGGCACGTTGAAGTCCACGCGCATCAACACGCGCTTCCCGTTCAGCTCCAAGTCGCGAACCGTCTTCTTGTCCATGTGCAGATCCAGTCTTCCTCGCCCCCCGCCGGTTTACCCGGCGGGAGCGTCAGATTTTCCGTGTCAACAAGAGGATCGCACGAGAAACAGTTGCGGCTGGACTGCGCGAGTACAAGCCGACCCGGCTTTCCCTCGCACTGTGACAGCCGCAGGCCCTGTTTGCTGTGCACGTTCCTCAAGAAACAGTCTTTGACTCCCACCGGATAAACCGGCGGGGGGTCAAGACCGCCCTGAATTCAAAAATCTACCCGGCCGCGTTCATGTGCGCGATCAGGTCCAGCACCTTGCTGGAATAGCCCCACTCGTTGTCGTACCAGGAGACGACCTTGACGAACGTATCCGTCAGGGCGATGCCGGCGCCGGCGTCAAACACGCTCGTGCGGGCCTCGCCAATGAAGTCGCTCGAAACAACCTGGTCCTCGGTGTAACCCAAGACGCCCTTCATCGCGCCTTCGGAAGCGGCCTTCATGGCTGCCTTGATGTCGTCGTAGCTGGCGGCCTTCTGGAGCCGGCAGGTAAGGTCGACCACGGACACATCCGTCGTCGGCACGCGGAACGCCATGCCCGTGAGCTTGCCGTTGAGATCCGGAATGACCTTGCCAACGGCCTTGGCTGCACCCGTGCTGGCCGGGATGATGTTAGCGGAGGCCGCACGGCCATCGCGCCAATTCTTGCCCGAGGGACCGTCCGCGACCTTCTGCGTCGCCGTCATGGCGTGCACGGTAGTCATCAGGCCTTCCTCGATACCAAAGCTGTCATGCAGCACCTTCGCGACCGGAGCCAGGCAGTTGGTGGTGCAGGAAGCATTCGAAACGAAGTCCATGTCCGGGGTGTAGGAGTCGCTGTTGACGCCCATCACAAACATTGGCGTGTCGTCCTTCGAGGGAGCCGACATCACGACCTTCTTCGCGCCGGCATCAATATGCCCCTGTGCCTTTTCCTTCGTCAGGAAGACACCGGTCGACTCAACAACATACTCAGCGCCGCACGCGGCCCAGGGAATGTCAGCCGGATTCATCTCAGCGGCAACCGCACAAGCCTTGCCATCGACGACCAACTGGCCATCCTTGACCGAAACATCGCCATTATAGCGCTTGTGAACCGTGTCGTACTTCAACAGGTACGCCATGTACTCCGCATCCAGGAACGGATCGTTAATCCCCACGACCTCGATGTCATCGCGCTCCAGCGATGCCCGGTAGACCAAGCGACCAATGCGCCCAAAACCGTTGATTCCCACCTTGATAGCCATCTGTACCTCTCCTTACTACTGTTAGTAAATACACTCCACCCATCAGAGTCGAACGGGTACCCTACAGAAACAGGCTGGGGTGAGTCAATACGGGGATTTGGGGGATTTTCCGGAGTCGCGAAAGCGGCTCGCCGCTTTGCAGATTGACGCTCCAAGCACATTATCCTTTAATCCTGCCCCTGTTTCACCACTACCGGGAGACGAGACACTATGACCGACGATCAAGCCAGGATCATCTATACCTTTACTGACGAAGCCCCGGCCCTGGCGACCTACTCGCTGCTGCCGGTGATCAATGCTTTTGCCGGCGCCGCCGGTGTGGCCGTGGAAACGCGTGATATTTCGCTGGCGGGCCGTATTCTGGCCCAGTTTCCTGAGCGGCTTACGAAGGAACAGCGTATCGGCGATGCTCTGACCGAGCTGGGCGCGCTGGCCCACACACCCGCTGCCAACATCATCAAGCTGCCCAACATCTCCGCCTCGATGCCGCAGATCAAGGCCGCCATCGCCGAGCTCCAGGCCCAGGGCTACGACATCCCGGATTACCCCGAGGATCCGCAGACCGACGAGGAACGGAAAATCCAAGCATCCTATGATGTTGTTAAGGGCTCGGCCGTCAATCCGGTCCTGCGCGAAGGCAACTCCGACCGCCGCGCGCCCCATTCGGTCAAGGAATACGCCCGCCGCCACCCCCACCCCATGGGCGCGTGGTCGCCGGACTCCAAGTCGCACGTCGTCAGTATGGGCGACCACGATTTCTACGGCAGCGAGACCTCCTCCACCATCGATGTGCCCTGCAACTTCCGGATCGAGTTCCACGGCTCTGACGGAACTGTGTCGGCGCTGAGATCCGAAGCCCCGCTCCAGGAAGGCGAGATCATCGATGCCGCCGTGATGAGCCGGAACGCACTGCGCAGCTTTATCGCCGAGCAGGTCGCGGAGGCCAAGGAGCAGGATGTGCTCTTCTCTATTCATCTTAAGGCCACAATGATGAAGGTCTCCGACCCCGTTATCTTCGGCCACGCGGTCAGCGTCTTCTTTGAGGACGTCTTCGCGAAGCACGCCGCGCTGTTCGAGGAACTGGGCATCGAGGCCAGCCATGGTCTCGGCGACCTCACCGCCAAGATTGCCGGACTCCCGGAAGAGAAGCGGAGCGAGATCGAGGCCGATATCCAGGCCTGCTATGCCAACAGCCCCGACCTTGCCATGGTCAACTCCGACAAAGGCATCACCAACCTGCACGTCCCCAGCGATATCATCATCGACGCCTCCATGCCCGCCGCCATCCGCGCCTCGGGCCAGATGTGGGGACCGGACGGCAACCAGAAGGACACCAAGTACGTCATCCCCGACCGCTGCTACGCAGGGGTCTATCGCGAGACGATTGAGTTCTGCAAAGCACACGGCGCCTTTGACCCAACCACGATGGGCAGTGTTTCCAACGTCGGACTCATGGCCCAGAAGGCCGAGGAATACGGCTCGCACGACAAGACGTTCATGGCCCCTGCCGACGGCACGATCAAAGTGGTCGCCGACAGCGGTGCCACGCTGCTTGAGCAGAATGTTGAGACAGGCGACATCTTCCGCATGTGCCAGGTAAAGGACGCGGCCATCCGTGACTGGGTCAAGCTGGCCGTGAAGCGCGCGCGCGCGACGGGAACGCCGGCTGTCTTCTGGCTCGATGCCAAGCGCGGACATGACGCCGAGTTAATCAAGAAGGTCGAAGCCTACCTGGCCGATCACGACACCGAGGGACTCGACATCAGGATCCTGGCCCCGATCGAGGCTACGCAACTCTCACTTGAGCGGGCCCGCAACGGCGAGGATACCATCGCCGTGACCGGAAACGTGTTGCGCGACTACCTGACCGACCTGTTTCCCATTCTTGAGCTGGGCACCAGCGCCAAGATGCTATCGATCGTACCGCTCATGAACGGCGGCGGCCTGTTCGAGACCGGTGCCGGCGGATCGGCTCCGAAGCACGTGCAGCAGTTCGAGGCCGAGAACCACCTGCGCTGGGATTCGCTCGGCGAGTTCCTCGCGCTCGGCGCCTCGTTCGAGCATCTCGCGCAGACGTTTGACAATCCCAAGGCACGCGTCCTGGCAGACACACTTGATCAAGCGACGGCGACCTTCCTCGAAGCCAACAAGGCGCCCTCCCGCAAGGTGAACGAGATCGACAACCGCGGCAGCCACTTCTACCTCACCCTCTTCTGGGCCGAGGCACTCGCCGCACAGGACGAGGATGCCGAGCTGAAAGCCGCCTTCGCCACCATCGCCACCGAGCTGCGCGCCAACGAAGCCACCATCGCGGAAGAGCTACTATCCGTACAAGGCCACCCCATGGACATCGGCGGCTACTACCACCCCGACTTCGATAGAGCCACCGCCGCCATGCGTCCGAGTGAGACGTTTAATCGGATCCTTGGGCGGGTCTGAGGCGTCTGAGGGCGGGCCGGGACGTGTTCCCATGGCTTCACCCTTGGCTATGATGTTGCACCCCGTTGGGCATGCGCGTTGGGGTGCGGTTCCGGGTCGTGTGAGCTATGCCAGAACCTGTAGAGCGATGGATTCGCGGCCGAAGGGGGCGCTAACTTGGAAGCCGGCTACTCGGGTGGCTATGCGGGCGCAGATGTCGCGGGCGATTTCGATGCCCATGGCCAGGCCGTCTTCCTTCGTGGTGCAGGTACTCATGCGGTCCATGACGGTGTCGGGGACTTCGACGCCGGGGACTTCGTTGCGCATGAATTCGGCGTTCTTGAAGCTTACCAGGGGCCAGACCCCGGCGATGACGGGGATTGTGCGGGTGTGGGTGTCCGCCTCGTCGAGGAAGCGGAACAGGGCCTCGACATCGAAGACGGGCTGCGTGATGGCAAACTCGGCGCCGGCATCGATCTTCTGCTTATAGCGGTCCATCTCGTACGCGGGCGATATAGCCACGGGGTTGGCGCCGACGCCGATGAAGATGCCGGTGGGCGGATCGATCGGCTTGCCGCCAACGTCGTGGCCGTGGTTGAGATTGGAAACCACCTGTGTCAGTCCGATCGAGTCGACGTCAAACACTCCGGTTGCATCCGGGTAGTCGCCCAGCTTGGGCGGATCGCCGGTGATGATCAGGATGTTGCGCAGCCCGGCGGCGTAGCCACCGAGCATGTCGGACTGCATCCCGATCAGGTTGCGGTCGCGGCAGCAGTAGTGCAGAACGGTCTCAATGCCCACCTCGCGCTCAATTGCCTCGGCGGCGATCATGGGCGATACGCGTGCGCTGGCGCGGGGTCCATCGGGGATGTTGATGGCATCCACCCCGGCGTCATGACAGTTGCGGGCCTTCTGTAGCAGTCCGGACAGATCAAACGTGCGCGGCGGGAGCAGTTCCACGGAGGTCACCTTCTCGCCTGCAGCCATCTTCTTCGCAAAACGCGACTTCTCGGCTTGCGGCACCACCTCGACCTCGACGGCTTTGGTCTCGACCGCACGGATCTCGATGTGTTTCTTGACGCGGCTGAGCGATTTGACCGCCTTGGCGGCCTGACTGATGTGCTCGGGCGTGGTGCCGCAGCACCCCCCTACCCCGGCGACGCCCTGCTCGATCAGGCGCTTGGCGTACTCGGTGAAATACTCGGGACTGGTGAGGTACATCATCCGCCCATCCACCTCGCGCGGCATACCCGCATTCGGCATAGCGACGAACGGCTTGCTGGTCAGAGGCAACGCCTGTTCCACCATCTCGAACGCAGAAGAGGGACCAATGCCGCAGTTGAGTCCGATGCCGTCCACGTTGTCGTCCGCTTCCAACGCCTGCACGATGCGAGCGAGCGGCGTACCCACCGCGGTCATGCCATCCTGCGTGACCGAGAAGGAGGCGAATACGGATACACCGTGGCCCGCAGCGGCTTCCGCGGCGAGTTGGAGCTCTTCGAGGTGGGTGAAGGTCTCCAGGAAAATGACATCCACGCCGGCCTCCACCAGCGCGGCGATCTGTTCATTGAACGCCTCGTGGAGCACACCCCGGTTGGCTTCCGGCCAGAGCTGGCCGGGGCCGAGGCAGGGCCCAACCGACCCGGCCACGTAGCAGTCGTCCCGGGCGGCTTGGCGGGCAAGCGCGACGGCGTGCCGGTTGATCTCCGCCACCTTATCGCCCATGCCGTGTTCACCGAGCTTGATCGCGTTGGCGGCAAACGTGTTGGTCTCGATGACGTCCGCCCCGGCCTCAACATAGGCACGGTGAACGTCGACAATCAGATCCGGGCGAGAGAGGCACAGCTCCTCGAAACAGACATTGATAAAGACGCCGCGCGCATAGAGCGTGGTTCCCATCGCCCCGTCAAACACCATCGGAGTTTCGTTGATAGCTTCGAGAAAAGGTTTCATGGGGTGTTCCTTGTTTCCTGACAGCGTGTATTGGCTATGCTGCGGCTCGCCGGGACGGCTCGCCCTACCTCGCCCTCGATCAGGTAGGGCGAGCTCTCCGAGCGAGCCGTCTCTGTGAAGACATCATACATCTCAATCAAGTGGGTCGAACTGATCCGTGGTGGCATAACAGATCGGACAGACCCACTCGTCCGGCAGATCCTCGAACGCCGTCCCCGGCGGGATATTGTTCATCGGATCCCCCTCGGCGGGGTCATAGACATAGCCACAGTTGACACACAAGTACTTCATACCCCGAGTGTCAAACGTTGGGTTGGATCTGTCAAGTGAGCGCTTACGCCTGCTGAACGATGTCCGTGGCGATGTTGGCCCACCATACGAACTTTTGCGCTGTCGGGCCTTCATCCCGCTTGCTACGTGCACAAAAAGCGCTACAATCCCTTGTTCCTATTTCTCGGGTACGCGATGCGTCGTTTGCGTTGCGACTGAAGTGAGGTTGAGCTATGGCGAAAAGACGCCCTAAGAGTAGTAAGAAGGCCGCTAAACCGGATGCGTGGTTCCTGAAGATCGACGAAGACTCGATTTTCGGCCCCGTTCCCCTCGATGACCTGCGTCAGTGGGCGGAACAGGGACGCGTCGCACCCGGGAACGAAGTATCCCCCGACCGCGAGACCTGGTCGCAGGCCGAAGATATCCCTGAACTGAGCATGGAGTGGATGGTCGAAGTGGTAGACGGCGACCTCTACGGCCCGCTCAACATCCAGGCGCTGGGCGACTTGCTCGAGGACGGCACGATCCGGCTGGGTGCTGCACTCTCCAATCGATCCACGGACGAGACCACCACGGTACGCGAGAAGCTTCCCGACATCATCCCCGACCTCGCGGCGGCGGCCCCCGAGCCCAAGATTGACACGAGCGCGCTTGAAGCCGCCGAGAAAGAGCGCAAGAAGCTGGTCAAGGATCTGTCCACCGCACGCGACAAGCACGCGGAGCAGATGAATGAGCTCAAGGCCCGCATCGGCGAGCTGGAGGCGTCCGCCGCCCAGGCCCGCAAGGAACTGGAGACCGCCCGTGCCAGTGCCACAGACGAAGGCAAGAAGCTTGAAGTGGAGATCGGCCAGCGCGTAAAGGATACCGAGGGCGCTCTTAAGAAGGCCCAGGACGAGCTGGCCCGACAGCAGGCTGCGCAGAAAGAGCGCGAAGATGCGCACGCGGCTCGGGAGAAGGAACTGCAGGACCAGATCGGCGCCTTGCGCCGAGAGGCCGATGATGCGGCCCAGCAGGTGCAGGCCCTGACCCGCGAGATCGAGGAAGAGCGCGCCCGTCACGCCAAGGCTAAGACCCAGATCGGTGAGCAGGAGGGTGATCTCGCCGAACGCATCGAAACGCTGCGCCATGAAGCCGCCCGCAATGCCGGGGCGCTGGAAACCGCACGCACGCAGCTTGAGAAGGCGCGCCAGCAGTGCCGTGCCCTGGAAACCGGCAGCCACGATCGTCAGAAAGAGCTGACCGACCGCATTGCGAATCTCACCGCCCAGGCCGCGGCCGATACCGATAAGATGGAAGCAGCGGAGAACGCACTGGCCGAAGCGGAGGAAGAGCGCGCCAAGGCCGAAGCGGCCGCGCGTGAACAGGTTGAGAAGCTCCAGTCCGAGCTGACGGTGCTGCAGGCGTCCAGCACCGCCACAACAGTCGAACTTGAGGAGGCCCGCCAAGCGGTAGCCGACCGTCAGTCCCAGGTGAACGAAATTAGTGCCGAGGCCGAGAAACGCCAAAGCAGAATACACGAGCTCAGCGCCGAGGCCGAGAAACGCCAGGAGGAGCTGGGCGCGCACGTGGCGGAACTGGAGACCCGCAGCGAGAAACAGCAGGCCCACATCGCCGAGGCCACCGCCGCGCTTGAGGCGCGTGAACGCGAGGCCGCCGAGCTACAGGAACGCAGCCAGTCACGCGAACAGGAACTCCAGGCGCACATTGGAGGTCTGCGCGGCAAGACCGAAACGCATGTCTCCGAGCTGGAACACGCACGCCGCGACCTCGAAGCGGCACAGACGCAGGGCGCAGAGCGGGAACACCAGCTCCAGAACGACATCAACAGTCTGCAACACGATATCGAAGAACTGCGCAACGCCCTGGTCGCCAAGCAGGAAGCGCTGGAGGCGGCAACCGTCGAGGCGGAAGCCAAGCTGGCGCAGGCCAACGAGTCAGCGCGCAATCAATTGCAGAGCAAGGAAGCCGATCGCGCGCGCGCCGAAGCCGCCCATGCTGAAGAGTCCGAGGCCGCCATACAACGTCAGACCGAACTCGAAGCTCAGGTGCATGAGTTGGACGAAGCACTGACGGCCAAGGCCAGTGATCTTGAGTCGGCACGCAGTCGACTGGAACGCAAGCAGGCCGACCTGGCCCAAGCAGACTCTGATCGCGCCGCGGAGATCGAAGCGGTACAGCAGCAACAGGCTGAACTTGAAGGCCAGGTTCAGGACCTGAACAACACCTTGGCCGACAAGACCGGTGAGCTGGAGAGCGTACGTGCCGCACTGCAGGACCGGCAGGCTGATCTCAACAGGGCCGAGACCTCGTTCAGCGAGGAAACCCAGGCCGCGCAGCAGCGGCAGGCCGAGCTTGAAGGCCAGGTAGAACAGCTGACCGATACCCTCGCGGCACGCGTTAACGAGTTGGACAGCACGCGCAGCGAACTTCACGGCAAGACCACCGACCTCGAGCAAGCCCGGGCGTCCCTGGCGCAGGAAGCCGAGGCGGCGCAACAGCTACGCGCCGAACTGGAAGCGCAGTTGCAGGAGATTAACGGTAACCTGTCCGACAAGGTCAACGCACTTGAGGGGCTTCAGCAGGGCCTCGCGACCGAGCGACAGCAGGCAGCCGAGGCCCGTACCGCGGCCGAGGAGATGCAGGCCGCACTCAGCGAAGAGGTCAACGCAGGCCGCAGCGCGCTGGAATCGCTCCAGGCCGAGATGGCACAGGTGCAGGCAGACGCGGCAGCGGCGGTCGAGCAGGCCGGTCAAACTGCGGGAGAGCTGAACGAGCAAATCGCCACACTGCAGGCCGAGTTGGGGAACACCCGCACGGAGCTGCAGCGTACCGGTCTGAACTTGCAGGCGGAGCAGAGCCGGGCCGAGAACATGGAAGTCCAGGCCCAGGCCCGCGAGGCGGAGATGCAGGCGCGCATCGAAGCGGTATCGTCCGAACAGCAGACGACCGCAGCCCAGCTTGCAGAGACCGAGGCCGCGCTGGCCCGGGAGATCACGCGTATCGAGAACTTGGTTGAGCAGGGCCGTATCCGCGAAGAGAGCGTGCAAACAGAGATTGCACGACTTCACGAGCACGCCGCGGAAATCGCCGCCGCGCTTGAAGCCGTACAGTCCGAGCTTGAAACCGAGCGGGGCGCACATACCGACACACGCGCGGGCGCCGAGAACCGGGAGACCGAGCTGACCGCCGAGGTGGAACGGCTCCAGGAAGAGGGCGCGGCGAAGGCCCAGACGATTGAGACGCTACAGCGGGAACTGGCAACCATCCGGGCGCAGGCCCAGGAAGCCGAGGCCACCAGCACGGCACGGGTGGAGCAGTTGACGCACGAGCGCGACACCGTACGCGCCAACCTCGACAATACGACCACTGTCCTGGAGAAGTCCCTTGCAGAGCTGAAAGAGGCCCGGGAGCGGGGCGAGGCGTTGCAGGAAGCCAACACGACCATGGAGGTGGAGCAGCGCGAGCATACCGAGCGCATGAAGCAGCTCCTGGTTGAAGAGACCGCCAACGTGCAGTCCGAGCTTGAGAGTCAACGTACGTTCTTTGATTCGTTGCGCGAGGCGCATGCGGCCAAGGAGACGATTTTCAACCAGCGCGTTCTCAAGCTGGAGGAGCTGCTCGGACAGGATCTCGAGCCACAACGCAAGCTCTACGAAGAGCGCAAGCTCGCCAGCGAACGCATCAAGGATGTCGAGGAGGAGCTGGAATCGCTCCGTTTCACGCGTGACAACGAGACCGACGAGTACGAAGCACGCATCAACAAGCTACGTGACGACCTGCATGATGCGATGCTGGATCGCGAGACCACCGTGGAACGCGCCGACCACGCCGAGGAAGAGCTGGCCCAACAGAACGCCACGATCGAGGAGCTGAAGAACCGTGCCCAGCGCTCGGAGGGCGAGATGGCCCAGCGGGTCGACCAGCTCCAGGACGAGCTGCGCGAGATGACGCGTAAGCTGGGCGACACCGAGCTCCAGCTCGAAGAAGCCCTCAAGCGCAAGGAAGACGCCGAAGCCGACGTTGCCCAGAAGCAGGAAGAGCTGAATCAGCAGGTCGCGCTCTACGAGGAGTACACGAGCAGCACCGGCAGCCGCGAGGAAGAGCTATCGCTTCGTACCGACGAGCTGCAGACCACCAATGCCGAGCTGACCGGGCGCATCGAGCAGCTTGAGTGGGACATCACCCAGAACGAAGAATCGTACAGCACGGAGCGCGAAGCACTTCAGAGCGACAAGACCTTCATGGAACAGCAGCTCGAAGCCACGGGCGCGAACCTGGCCGACTTGGCGAATGACCTCCAGGAGTCGCAGGCCGAACTGGCACGCGTGACCGAGTTGCTCGCAGACCGCACGCGCGAGGTCGAGCAGCACGAGCACGGCTCCGGACAGCGCATCGCGGCGCTGCAGGCCGAGTTGGAAGCCGCCCGCGCCGCAACCGCCGCACAGATTGCCGCACTGGACGAGCAGCGCCAGCTTCGCGAGAGCGAAGAGAGCGAGGCGCGCGAACGCGAGATCCAGCTCAAACACCGCGTCGAGCAGATGAAACAGAAGATGGAGCGCGGCGAAGATGTGGTCGCCCAGGCACAGCAGGAAGCGGCCCAGCACAAGAGCGCCATGGAGGCCCTGCGTAGTGAGATGGAGCAGGGCCAACTCGACGTGCAGCAACGCACCGAGGATGCCGGTCGCCAGGTCCAGGAGTTGCTCGCCCAGCTTGAGGAAACCGCCAACAACCTGGACGAGGCCGGCACAACGCTTGCCAACAAGGATCAGGAAATCGGTGAGCTGCGGAAGCTCCTCGACGCGACAACCGAAGAGACGGAAGTCCGGGAGTCGGAGCTACAGAAAGCACTGACCGATATCCAGCAACGCCACGAAGCCCTGCATGGCGAATTGGCGCAGGCCCAGCGATCCACAACCCAGGAAAAGACCCGGCTTCAGCAGCGCGAAGAGGAGCTGGAGCGCCACCGCAAGAACGTGCAGGACGAACAGCGCCTGCGCCGTACGCGCGAGCAGGAAATCAGTCGCCTGAAGGAGATCCTCGAAGAAGCGCAGTCGACCACAAGCGAGCGCGAGGTGCAGTTCCAGACCAGCAGCGAAGAGCTTACCCAGGCCCGCGAGCAGATCCAAGCCATCCAGGAAGACGTCGAACACAGCCAGGATGTTCTGCGCGAGACAGAGGCACGCTGCGAGGCCATGGCCTCCGAACTGGAGCAGGAGAAGTCGCTCCACGAAGCCACGCGCGGCCAGCTCACCACGGAGCAGGGCGCACTGGCGCAGCTGCTCGAACAGACCCAGGAAGAAAACCGCGCCCTCACGTCCCAATTGGCCGAAGCCCTGCAGGACATTGAGCAGCAGCGCCTGGTACGCGAAGACGACCGTGCACGGGCCGAGCAGCACAGCGAAGACCTTCAGATGCAGATTGAGCGCCTGCAACACGAGCAGCAGGCTCTCAGCGGCGAGCTGGAGAAGGCGGCCAATGACATGGAGCAGTTCAAGATCCTGCACGAGGACGAGCAGGAGCGCAGCCGCACCCGCACCGAGGACATGCAGCAGCAGATCGAGCAACTCCAACAGGAACGCGAAGCCGCCGGCGTACGACTCCAGCAGCAGAAGAAGTTCTACGACGAGGAGCGCGACCAGCGCCGCCGTAAGGAACTGGAAGTGTTGCAGATCAAGAAGCAGATCCAGGACATGGCCGGTCAGCTCAGGCAGCGCGAACAGATAGCCGTGCAGCAAAAGAAGTCCGCAGAAGACGAGGCGGCACGGGCGCGCCACAAGGAGCAGGTGCTCAACCGTCGTATCGAGCAGCTACAGCGCGACTGGCGGTCGGTCAGCAGCAAGCTGGAGCAGGCGCAGCGGGAGCTGGCGGCGCAGAAGAAGCTCTACCAGTCGGAACAGGTGGGCAACTACAAGGCACGCCAGGCACGCGTTCGGCGCAACCTGATCTCCGAGCAAACCGAGGAATTGAAGCGTCTCGTGGAGAACGAGAAGCCGGAACCGGAGGTGGCAGAAGCGCCGCCGGCGCCGCTGGTCGAATTGGAGGCCCGCGCACAGCAGGAAATTGAGGAGTGGCAGAACAGCAACGGGGATGAGGATACCCCCGGGACCGACAAAGGCGACGACGGGGATGTCCCGCCTCCCACGCGTCCGACCCGCCAGTTCCGCACCACGCCCTGGATGAAACTAAAGTAGGGCAGCGTCATGGCCGATCCAGAGGTCACAGAGATCAAGCCACCGCAGGTACTGCGGGAGCGTGTGCGTCGCGAACACGATGCCGCACTCGCGCCGCTCTCGGCGTTTGGCGGCTTGCCGGCCGATGTCGATCGCGCCCAGCTCTCCGAGCTCCTGAAGCCGGAGACTCTGCGCCGCAATGCGGACTCCCTGCCGGTGCTGGCCGCATTCCAGGAGTTCCTGGACATTGAGCGACGCCGGACCCGCGCCCGGATGATTGCCCTGACGTTCCTCTTCCTGATTGTCTTGCTGGCGGCAGGCGGCGCGGCCGGGCTTTGGGGGCTGACCTACTACCGCAAGACCCATGACCAGACCCAAGCCGTGCAGGCCGGGCTGGACGACCTGCGCTCACAGGTCGGCGCCAGGCACGGCGCCTTCGGCGCCCTGTCGAATCTTGCATTCCGGGCCAGCACGCTCGAGACGACGTTCGACAAGGAGATGGCGTCCCTGACGATTGAGCAGAACGGCCTGTCGGTTCAGCTTGCCGGCATGAACACGAACCTGGCCGGACTGCACAGCACGATTGCGCGCCTACAGAACGAGAATGCCCAGCTCAGTCACCGCGTGGAGCGGAGCGCCACCGAGTGGCAGATGATGACCAACCAGGTCGACAGGATCATGGAACTGCTGGCCCAGGTGCAATCCCAGCCGGCACCACCGCCGGCGGCGCGCGAAAGTCGTGATGAGGCGCCGCTGGATGAAAAGGCGATGCCCGAGGTGGCGCTCTCCCCTGCCCCGCCGCCGCGTGAGAGCCTCATCCTGGCCATTATTCCCAAGGGCGAGAGGCGGGCGGTTGACTGGCGTGTCCCGCTGCCCGTTATTCGGGAATGAAGATTTTCTGGCCGACGCGAATAGAGTTGGCGTCCTTCAGCCCGTTCGCCCGCACGAGCGTCTTGACGGTGACCCCATAGGCGGAGGCAATCTCCGACAGCGTTTGACCCGTCTTCACAACGTGCTCACGCCCGTAGCCTGAGCCGGATGCCGGCGCCTGGCTTTTGATCACGGCTGCCATCTTGCGGCTCAACTCGGAGACGATCTGTTTGTGCATGGCATCGAGTGCCGCATCCTGTTCCCGCAGCCGCAGTTCGAGCTTGTCGAGTCGATCCGCCAGCTCCTTGTCACCGTCGGACTGCTCGCGCCGCAGGCGTTCGATATCGGCATAGACCTGCTCATAGCCCGACGACGCGCTGCCGGTTTGCTCTTTGATCCGGTAGACATCCGCTCTCAGGGCCTCGATATCCCGCTCGCGACTGGCTTGTTCCGAGCGCCGTTGCTGGGTTGTCACACATCCCGCGCCAACCACTAGTATCATCAGAATTGTCACATGCGTCTTCATGCAAGGCACCATAGCAACCCGGTGCCCTCCCCTCAATCTTCTTTCCTCCTTGCCCCCCTCACAAGGTATCGTTCATACTGCAGCACTTTCGCAAGGGAAAGGACTCTACCATGGCGTGGTTTAAGATGTCGGGGCGTAAGCAGGCGGAGACGGCCGACAGTGATCTCTGGACAATTTGCCCGTCCTGCAATGCTCATATCTATAAGCAGGAATGGGAGACGGGACTGAAGGTGTGTCCCAAGTGCAACTACCATGCCCGTATCAGTTGCACCGAGCGGCGCGATCTCCTCATCGACAGCGGCACATGGAAGGAATATGCCGCCCACGTGACGACGTCGGACCCGCTTGATTTCTCGGATGCCAAGGGCCCTTACAAGGAGAAGGCCGCCGCGGCCAAGGCCAAGACAGGCATGAAAGAGTCCGTACTCACGGGCGACGGCAAGATCGGCGGCATTCCCGTCAGCATGGCCATCATGGATTTCCGGTTCCTGGGCGGAAGCCTCTCCGGCGGATGCGGCGAGAAGATCACGCTCACGGCCGAGCACGCGGCGCGCCACCGCTGGCCGTTCATCATCTTCTCCGCCTCGGGTGGGGCCCGGATGCATGAGGGTATCGTATCGCTGATGCAGATGGCCAAGACCTGTGCCGCCATCGCACGCCTGAACAACCTGGGCGTGCCCTACATTTCGGTCCTCACCGATCCCACAACCGGCGGCGTCTCCGCCAGCTACGCCATGATGGGCGACATCAACATTGCCGAGCCACGTGCCCTGATCGGTTTCGCCGGCCGCCGGGTCATCGAGCAGACGATCAAGCAGAAACTGCCCGACGACTTCCAGACGGCAGAGTACCTGCTGGAGCACGGCTTCATCGACCATATCGTCAACCGCAAGGATATGAAGGAGTTCCTCCATCGCGTCTTGCAGTACGGCAAACGGCGCTAGGAGACGACGATGCACAGAGAGTTTGTGGAGGTTGATATTGACGAGGTGACGCTCAAGGAGTCTATCCGCGAGGATGTCGGCGACATTGGTATGCTCACGACATCCGTATCAAAACTGGGGCTTCTGACACCGATCCTGGTCGACCGCAACAACATCGTGATTACCGGGGCGAGGCGCCTCGCCGCCTGTCGCGCGGCAGGTATTCGACAGCTCCCGGCGATCCGCCTCGACACAGACTACGACAGCATGACGGCGCTGGATATCCAGGTGGACATGAACCTCTGCCGGCAGCCGTTGACAGGCAAAGAGGTGGAGACACTAATCGGCAAGAAGCGTATTGCCGCGAGCAGACAGGGGGGCGGCGCGTCAGGAGGCGTGCTGTCCCGCATCAAGCAACTGTTCGGGAACGACTGACGAAGGGGGACCAGATGCCATTGGATTTCGAAAAACCGCTGGAAGAGATCGAGTCTCGCATCGACGAACTTAAGAAGTTGAACGAGAAGGCGGATGTGAACTTCGACACGGAGATCTCCGCGCTCGAGCGCAAGTTGAAGAGCACAAGCAAACGCGTTTATTCCAAAATCGGTCCGTGGGAGACCGTCCAGATTGCCCGCCACCCCGAACGCCCGCTGCTCCGCGACTATATCCAGGGGCTCTGCAGTGAGTTCCTGGAGCTGCACGGCGACCGCTGTTTCGGCGATGACCAGGGCATCATTGGCGGGTTCGCCACGCTGCGCCAGCACCGGGTTATGGTTATCGGCCACCAGAAAGGCAAGACCATCGAAGAGAACATCACGGCCAACTTCGGAATGGCCAGTCCCGACGGCTACCGCAAGGCAATGCGCCTCATGAACCTGGCGGCCAAGTACAAGCTGCCGATCATCAGCTTCATTGATACCCCGGGCGCCTATCCCGGCCTCGAGGCCGAGGCACGCGGACAGGCCGAAGCCATCGCGCGCAACTTGACCGAAATGTCGACCTTACCGGTTCCCGTGATCGTCATTGTCACCGGAGAAGGCGGCAGTGGCGGCGCCATCGGTATCGGTGTCGGCAACGTCGTGCTGATGCTTTCCAACGCGGTGTACTCGGTGATTTCACCTGAAGGTTGCGCCACGATCCTGTGGCGTGATGGCGACAGGGCACCGGAGGCCGCCGCCGCACTCAGGATCACGGCCGACGATCTTAAGTCGCTCGGCGTAGTCGACGAGATCATTCCCGAGCCCGTCGGTGGAGCGCACCGCAATGCCGACGCTACGATCGAGGCCGTTGGCGATGCCATCGTCGGCCAACTGCGGCGACTCAAAAAGATGTCGCCGAAGCGCTTGATCGATCAGCGCTACGATAAGTACTCGAAAATCGGACGCTTTAAGAAGAAATAGAGGGGGCCATACCATGCCAAAGAAAACAGCCAAGAAGAAGACACCTGCCAAGAAGGCCGTAGCCAAGAAGAAGACACCTGCCAAGAAGGCCCCGGCCAAGAAGACAGTGGCCAGGAAAGCAGTGGCGAAAAAGAAAGCCCCGGCCAAAAAGGCCGCCGCAAAGAAGGCTCCCGCCAAGCGCGCCCGCGTGACGGCCAAAACCGTGACGCCTCCGGCCCCGTCGGACTCACAGCGACGCACGACACTCCGTATCACGGATACCACGCTGCGTGACGCCCACCAGTCGCTCTGGGCCACGCGGATGCGGACCAAGGACATCCTGCCCATTCTCGACGTGATCGACAACGCAGGCTACTACTCTCTCGAAGTGTGGGGCGGCGCGACGTTTGACGTCTGCCTCCGTTTCCTGCGCGAGAACCCCTGGGAGCGTCTGCGTCAGATCAAGAAGATCTGCAAGAAAACCCCGCTCCAGATGCTTCTGCGCGGACAGAACGTCCTCGGCTACAAGCACTATCCGGATGACCTGCTTGACCGTTTCGTGGCGCTCGCTTGCACGAATGGCGTCGATATCTTCCGTATCTTCGATGCGCTGAACGACAACCGCAACCTCGAGCAGGCCATTGTCGCCGTTAAGAAGTACGGCGGGCATGCCCAGGGCACCCTCTCCTACACGATCAGCCCCGTGCACACGGTCAAGGAGTACGTGCGGGTCGCCAAGGAACAGGTCCAGATGGGTATCGATTCGTTGGTTATCAAGGATATGGCCGGCATCCTGACCCCGATGATGTCTGAGCGTCTCGTTTCGGCTCTCTACAAGGAGATCAAGGTACCCATCCAGATCCACAGCCACATGACCAGCGGCATGGCCATCTCGACATACGTTGAGGGCGTACGTGCCGGCGCCGGCGCCATTGACTGCGCCATTTCGGTTATGTCGGGTTTCTCGTCACAGCCCCCGGTTGAGACCATGCTCTCGATCTTTGACGAGACACCCTACCATGCGCAGGTCGACCGTGACGCGCTGCGCAAGATCTGCAAGCACTTCACGGAGCTGGCTCCCAAGCGCATGCTAAGCCACCATCCGCTGAACATCATCGACCCCGAGATCCTGATCCACCACATCCCGGGCGGGATGATCTCGAACCTGCGCTCGCAGCTCGAGCAGCAGGACGCACTCGACCGCCTGCCCGAGGTGCTCGAAGAGCTGCCCCGGGCTCGCGCCGACTTGGGTTACCCGCCCCTCGTGACACCCACGAGCCAGATCGTCGGCGTGCAGTCGGTGATGAACGTTCTGGCCGGCGAGCGCTATTCGATGGTGCCGCAGGAGACCAAGAACTACGTCAGGGGGTACTACGGACGTTCACCGGCACCCATCAATCCCACGATCAAGAAGAAGATCCTGGGCAAAGAGAAGGTGATCACCGGTCGGCCCGCCGACCTGCTGGAACCGATGCTGCCGCAGGCCACGATGGAAGTTGACCCCGAGCTCATTAAGGGCGAAGAGGACATCATCTCCTACTGCCTGTTCCCGGAACCCGCACTCGAGTTCTTCAAGTGGCGCAACATGATTCCGGAAGATCGTCCCGCGATTCCGGCCGATCTTGAACGGCGCAAGCAGAATGCCGAGCCTGAAACACCGGCCGCCGTACCCACGCAGCCGGCCAGGCCATTCCTCTCGCACAAGGACTACGAGGAACTCAATGGGCTGATGGACAAGGTACACACGCTTGGTCTCAACGAGCTTACGATCCGTCGTAACGACCTGGCGCTCAGCCTCAAGAGCGAAGGCATGACCTCAGGGACAGTGCCTGCGTCTCAAGCGGCCGCCGTCGTCGAACAGCCGATCGAAGCCGCAGCGGAGCCCGAGGCGGAAGCCGCAGCGGAAGCACCGGCAGAGCCGGCCGTCGCCGATGGCCCGACGATCGACGCCCCGTTGAACGGAACGTTCTACCGCTCACCCGGTCCGGGTAAAGAGGAGTTCGCGAATGAAGGCGACGAAGTGAAGACCGGTGACCCGGTTTGCATCGTGGAAGCCATGAAGCTCTTCAACCAGATCAAGGCTCCGACGGACTGCACGCTCAAGAAGTTCCTGGTGAGTCACGGCGATCCCGTGAAGAAGGGCCAGCCGATGGTGACCATCGAAGAGATGTGAGAAATCTCTGCGTTGTGCCCCTTCCGCAGATCGGCAGATGCGTCCGGACACTGTGACGACTCGACGCGCTGTTGAAATGATGGAATGGTGGAATATTGGAAGATTGGGTGGAACACGACCTACGACTGGTCCGCATTCCCAACACTCCATTCTTCCAATATTCCATTTTACCTTCGGCAAGCGGAAAGACGCGCGTTGAAGTGACGCTCCTACTGTTGACCAAGATCGTAGCGAAGAATTCTCTCTCGGTTACCGCTTCCGGCGTTTCTCGAACAGGTCGAGCTGACTGTCTTTCAGCAACCCGTAGTTCTTTAGAATACGGATCGTCTGGAGGAGGTCCGACTTCTCGTAGTTGCGGTTTACGTCTACGCGCCCGATCAGCTCAACCAGCATTGTCTCGAAAGAGATGACACCATCGATCCCCCTCTCATGCAGAAGCGTTATGGCCTGCTCCTTGAGATCGCCTGATGCCGGCAGCCGAGGCAGGCAGAGAATCTTGGCCGGCGGATTGCCGCCGAGCAGTTCGGTGGCAAACGTGACGGCCTCTTCCTCTACGAAACGGAGGATCTCCGGGGCCTGCTCAAACGTAGAGGGATAGAATCTCTCGCTGTGCCAGCCGCGCACGGCCACGATGGCGCGCGCGATTCCGGACAGGTCTTCACGCGTCCAGAGCAAGCGCTCCGGCACCTGCTGCACCGCGACGCGAGGATTGTGGACAACGAGGTCGATCTCCTCCTGCGCCATCTTATGCCGCCCCGGCACGACATGTTTGCGCGGCTGGTTGACAAGGTAGCCCAGCCCTTCGAAATACTCCCGTACAATCCATTCGCTTACGGCGGCCATGCTATCACCCCTCCCTGAAGGCCCGCTCCAGGTCTTCCTCCGACACCTCGCACCCGAAGTTCACGGCACCCAGCTTCTCAGCCAGCACGAAGCGCGGCGTCCCGGCGACCGTCTTCTTGTCCGTCCCCATCGCACGACGCAGAGCATCCCACGGAAGCCCGGCGATGTCAGGATGTGTCATCCGCGGCAGCCCGAGCTGTGCCTGTAGTGCGCGGACGCGTTCGGCCTCCGCGGCCGCCATTCCTTTCTGCGATACCGAAAGACGCAGCGCGTAGTCGGCACCGGCCGCCACGGCTTCGCCGTGCAGCCACCGTTCATAGCCGGCCACGGCTTCAATCGCATGGCCCAGCGTATGCCCAAAATTCAGAATCGCCCGCACGCCCGACTCCCGCTCATCAACCGAGACCACCTCGGCCTTGATTTCGCAGGAACGCGCCACCACGGCACTAAGGACATCATCATCGCGGTCCAGCAGGGCCTGGCGTTCCTTCTCAAGCCGCCCAAACATCGCGGCATCCCATATCACGCCATACTTGACCACCTCGGCCAGTCCCGAGACGTATTCGCGGGGCGGAAGTGTATCCAGGCAGGCCAAGTCCGCCAGGACCAGGTCAGGCTGGTAGAAGGATCCCACGAGATTCTTGCCCTGCGGCAGGTTCACGCCGGTCTTGCCTCCCACAGAGCTGTCAACGAGGGCCAACAGACTGGTCGGCACCTGGATCAGCCGCACGCCGCGCAGGAAGCTCGCGGCGAGGAAACCGGCAAGATCGCCCACCACGCCGCCGCCAAGGGCCACGATGTACGAGGAACGGTCCAACCCGGCCTCCACGGCCCGCTCATAGAGACCGGCCAGGCACTGGATGGATTTCGAGTTCTCACCGGCCGGCACCACCTCGCGGGATACCTGCCAACCCAGGGCCGACAGGGCGTCCTGGCAGCGATCGCCATAGAGCGGATCGACGTTGCTGTCCGAAATGATAAGCGCGCGCTTGTTCTCGGGCAGGCCGGACCATCCCGATTCCAGCAGTCCACGTCCGATACGGATACCGTAGCTGCGCGACCCCAACCCGACTTGCAGAGTTTTCATCGTCCCCTACCCCAATTGATCGTTCAATGCCAAGGCGTGCCCCCGCACGTATGCTGCTCCGTCCATCACCTTACCACCTTCGGGCTGGACTTCAAGCAGCTGAACAGAGCCCTTGCCGGTCGCGACCACAGGGATTCCCCCATCGAACGCCACCACGGTGCCCGGCACAGCATCCGTCTCCAGGGGCGACTCCGTCACGCGCCAGAGCTTCAGCCGCTTCCCGGCGACCGTACGACAGACACTGCCGGGCCACGGGTTGAACCCGCGTACGCGGCTGTGGATCTCGCGCGCGGGCCGGCTCCAGTCCACGTCGCCGTCCGCCTTCGTCAGCCGCGGCGCCATCGTGGCGGCCGCGTCATCCTGGGGAACACGCGGCAGGTTGCCCGTGGTGAGATGTTCAAGGGTTCGCTTCAGCAGTGCGCCGCCCTCCACGGCCAGCCGATCATGCAGGTTGGCAGCAGTGTCTTCGGCCCCGATCGGAACCGCCTGCTGCAGGATGATATCCCCCGTGTCCATTCCGGCATCCATATACATCGTGGTCACACCGGTCTCGGTTTCGCCATTCGCGATTGCCCACTGGATCGGCGCGGCGCCACGATACTTGGGCAGCAGGGAGGTATGCACGTTGATGCAGGCCAGTGAAGGAAGATCCAGCAGCGGCTGACGCAGGATCTGTCCGTATGCCACCACGACGATGACGTCCGGTTGCAGCGCGGCGATCGCTTCGACGGAGGCCGGTTCATTGACACGCGCGGGGGTCAGCACGGTCCCTACGCGGTCGCCGGCACGTGCCTTAACCGCACATTCACAGACCTTCAGGCTACGGCCGCGCGGACGGTCCGGCTGCGTAACCACCGCCACCACGTCGCACATCTCCAGCACGACCTCAAGCGAGGGACAGGAGAGCGGCGCCGATCCCATAAACACTGCGCGCATGGGCGACCTCCTTACTCGCTCAACAGGTCCTTGAGCGTCTTGCGCGTCCTGCGCTCGACGGTGCGGTGCAGGCTATGACCGCGCGCGTCCATTGTCACCACGGCCACGAGGTCGCGGAGGTGAAACTCCCACATGGCCTCGGTCGATCCGAATTCGGCGAGAAAATGCACGCCGTCCACGCGCTCGATACACGACGCCAGCAGGGCCGCCGCGCCGCCCACCGCCTGCAGGTAGACACAGCCGTGGTCCCGGCACGCCATGCGCGTGGCCTCGCCCATGCCGCCTTTGCCCACGATCACGCGCAGACCCAGTGTTTCGATAAGGCGCGCCATGTAGGGCTCTTCGCGGATGGAGGTCGTCGGACCCGCCGCGCGCACGACCCACTGGTCGCCTTCACGCATCACGACGGGGCCGCAGTGATACATCGCGCCATCCCGTAACGAGACCGGACACTTGCCCCCCTTGACCAGAAAATGGTGGAGGCGGTCGCGTCCCGTGCAGACGCGCCCTGACAACGAGACCTTATCGCCGACACGCAGGCCGCGAATCTTCTCTTCAGTAAACGGGTATTCAATATGTTTGATCATTTTTCTAGTACAACCAGCGATGTACGCCGCCTTCCGGGCCCAACAGGACCCCGCGACGGCGGAATGCCCAGCACATGTACGACACACTGACGAAAAACGAGGCCGGCAAGCGGCTCAACGACCCTATTTTCACAGCCAGAGCTGTCGTCTTTCCTCCCAGTCCCATGGGGCCAATCTCCATGTGCCGGATGTCGCGCATGAGGCGATCCTCGAGGCGGGCCAAGACCTTGACGTCCGACCGCTCACCCAGCTTCCGCAGGAACTGCTCTTTGGCATAGGCGTAGCCCTTGGCGCGGTCGCCGCCGATGCACACCGCAATGACGCCGGGCGAGCAGCCGCGGCCCTGGGCCTGCCACACGGCATCGAGTACGCACCGGCGAACGCCTTCCAGGTCGCGATCCGCCCCCAGCGCAACGTCCGGAAGACTGTACTGCCGCCCCACGTTCTCACAGCCGCCGCCCTTCATGATCAGGCGGGCATCCACCGTCTTGCGGGCGCCCTGCAGGAATTCCATCACCGGTGCGGCGTGCGCCACGTTGGTCACGTAGGGTTCACCGGAAACGGAATCGATCGTGTTCTGGCGCAGGTAGCCCAGCCGGGTTGCCTTGGACACCGCGTTACGCGTAATAGAGGCCAGCCCGTTCGTATCGAACCCGGTCGGCACGGTGAAGCGAAATGTGAGGGTTCCCGTGTCCTGGCAGAGGGGCACGCTGTCGCGCCGCGCCATGGCGGCATTTTCGAGCATCATCGAGAGGAAATCGTGGGCATTTGTGCCCTTCTTCTCCCGGCGCAGCCCCTTGCGGATCGCCTGCTCCACGTCGGCGGGCAGATCCGTCGACGTGCGCCGGATCAGCTCAACGAGATTTTTTTCCCAGTGCGCCTTCTTCATCCCCGCCGTGCCTCCAGCTCCGCCACGAGTGTATCCGGTACACGCAAGCGTCCAAACCCGATTCCCATACGAATCTTCGGATTCACATCGCCATGAAAATCACTGCCTCCGCTCATCGCCAATCCCAATTCCCGCGCCATCTGCTTGTAGACCTGCTCCATATCATGCGTATGCTCTGAGTAATATACCTCAACGCCCTGCAATCCCATGTCCCGATACTCACCCAGTGTCTTGCGCAGCGCCTTGTTGCCAAGCTGCAACGTAGACGGGTGCGCCAGCACCGGCACACCACCCGCCTTCCTGATCGCCGCGATGCTTTCGGCCGGCCCCAGCCTGAACCGCTCGGCGTAGGCCGGCTTCCCTTTGGCCAGGTAGCGGTCGAACGCCTCGATCTTGTCCCTCACGTAGCCGCGGGCCTGCATGGCCATCGCGAAGTGGGGGCGTCCCACGACATCTTCGTCGGTCAGGGCCGCCACGTCTTCCCAGTCGAGCGGGCACCCGAGCGCATTGAGCTTTTCCAGTATCTCCTTGTTCCGCACCTCGCGTCCGTTACGGATCCGCACCAGTGCCGCCTCCAACTCTTCATCGGTGTGGTCGACGAAGTAACCCAGGATATGCATCGTCCCCTTGCTCACCTGGGCGCTGATCTCCACACCCGAAATCCCTCGTACCCCGTCCTTCTCACACGCCACAAGGAACCGCGCGATCCCGTCCATACCGTCATGATCGGTCAATGCTATCGCGGTCAGACCAAACCCCGCAGCCAGCTCGGCCAACGCCTCCGGCGTGAGTGTCCCGTCCGAGAACGTCGAATGCATGTGCAGATCGATCATTCAGTGGCCCAGTACACGGCACGCGACGTGGGCGTCTCGAAAACAGCAACCCGGTGTACAGCGCAGCGCTTGTCGTTGATCTCCTTCGACAAGCGTTCATAAAGAAACTTGGCAATGTTCTCCGAGCTTGGACTCAGCTCGCCAAACGCATCCGTGGCGTTCAGGTCCACGTGATCGACCTCGGCCAGCACGCGTTTCACAGCCGCCTTGACCTCCTTGAAATCGACCAGGAGTCCGGACGCATCCAGCTTCTCGCCCCGGATGAAGACTTCCACGTCCCAGTTGTGGCCGTGAAGGGCCGCGCAGGAGCCGTCGTACTCCATCAGCCGGTGTGCCGCCGAAAAATGGCTTTTGACCGAAAGTTCAAACATCGTCGTTACATCCCCTGGAGCTGGTAACCATCCCCGATCGACGCAACGTCGAGGCCGCCGAAGTAGCCGGCAATCGCCGTGTCGTAGGCCGCCGTATGGGCGAACGCCTTGCGAGACAGCTCGAAGCGGCGCTGCAGACTGATGCAGCCGTCGCCATCCTGCAGCTCAGCCAGGATGCTCTCATAGTCGGACGGGTCCGTCACGGAGGCCACGCGCAGGAAGTTCTTGGCCGAGGCACGCACCATGCAGGGCCCGCCGATATCGATGTTCGTGCGCGCCATCTCGGGCGTGACGTCCGGCTTGGCGACAGTATCCTGGAACGGGTAAAGGTTCACGATGACCATGTCGATCGGCACGCCGCCGGTCCGCTCCAGGTCGCGACCATGGGCCTCGTTGTAGGTCTCGCTGAGCAGGCCGAGATAGATTTTGAAATCGAGGGTCTTGACCAGGCCGCCCTGCATCTCCGGCTGACCCGTATAGGCCGACACGGCTACCAGGTTGTGCGCGGCGGCGTCAGGTCCGAGGATCTTCTCGATGGCCGCGTAGGTTCCGCCGGTCGAGTAGATCTTGACGCTTGGGTTCACTTCCACGAGGCCCGGCACCAGTTGTTCCAGCCCGCTCTTGTCCGACACACTGGCCAGTACGTGTTCAACCTTCACCGCATCATCAATCTTCTCTACAATGTTCAGTGCCATGCCCACGTCCCTTTCGTTGTCTTGTCTGTATGTATCTCCATCGGCGTGAATGGCGATGGTAGCTGCAATCTGCGGATCACTTCAAACTTTCTTTTCCGGTCTTGCCATCTTACCTTACCCCCCATGCTGATCCTCGCACTAGAACAGTCCACGCCGGCCGCCGGAATCGTCCTGCTCC
>JADHWE010000099.1 GCA_016783675.1 Kiritimatiellia bacterium | reverse complement strand
CAAGGCGATCTGGGAGAAGACCGACAAAAACGTCCGCCAGCGCGCCGCAGCCTGGCTGGCTGGCAACGAGCCGGAAGATAAGGCGCTCGCAGCGCCCAACTACTACACGCCGGACGTCCGCGACGCCGTTGCCGGGACCATCAACGGCATGCTCAACGACAAGACGCTCGTGGACGGCGGGGCCGAAATGACTTCGCTGAAGCTGCAGGCCGCAGTGCGCCGCAAGGTCGAGGCCGCCTTCCTTCAGGAAGTCGCCGTGATGAAAAGCGATTTCGTCGCCGTGCTCGACGCTCCGACCGGCAAGGTGCTCAAGACCATCCCCGTGCCCGCGCCAAGCGGGGTTGTCGCGGCGAGCGACACGCTCCTCTACGTCCTTTCCGGCACCGATTCGGTGGCCGCCGTGGACCCCGCGACCGGCGCCGTCAAGCCGGTGCTGACCCGACTGACCGACGCCAGGTGCCTTGCGATCGATAGTGGCGGCCGGATTTACGTGGGTGAGGGCCAGCCAGGCTCGCAAGTCAAAGTGTTTACGCCCGACGGCAAGCCGGTGCTGACGATCGGGAGGCCGGGCGGGAGACCCCGCACCGGGCCGTGGGTCAAGGAGGGCATGATCAACATCCACGGACTGGCAGTTGACCGTGAAGGGAACCTGTGGGTGGCTGAAGCCACTTTCTTCCCAAAACGGTTCAGCGTATGGAACCACGAAACCGGGGAGTTCCTCCGCGAGTTCTTCGGCTCCACGCACTATGGCGCGAGCGGCGGGGCCATCAACCCGGACGACCCGAACCTGATGGTCGGCGAGGGGTGCGAGTGGCGGCTCGATCCGGCGACCGGGCGCGCGCAATGCCTCGGCGTTTTTGAGGACGGTGCCAATCGCGACTACAACAGCGTCTTCCACAAATTCGCTCGCTTCTGCCGCGGCAGCAATGGCAAGCTCTACCTCGCGGCCACACTCGGCACCGACACGTATGTCTGGGAACGCCTCGGCGACGCCACCTACGCCCTCCGGGCGACCTTCGGCCGCAACGACAAGGACAAGACCACGCTGTTCTGGTCCGACGACAACGGCGACCAGCAGCCCCAGGATGGCGAGAAGAGCGTGGTCCCGATGCTGATGTCGTTCAATGGCTATCTGAACTGGTCGTTGGGCTTGAACACCGACCTCACGCTCTACGCGGGTGCGCTCGACCCCAAGACCAACCGGTGGGACCGCGGCGCCTGCATCAAGCTGGCAGGCTTCACTCCCTGCGGCGCCCCGAAGTGGGATACCGCCAATGTGCAGACGCTGCCGGCACTCGAGGGGCCGATGCCCTCCCCCGACAATCGCCTCGTGCTCTCGTGCGATTCGGAGAAGCAAGTGTTCAGTTGCTATGACGCTGCAACGGGCAAGCTGCGATGGGCTTACCCAAACACCTTCCATGGCGTGCATGGCTCGCACCACGCTCCCGGCCCGCAGACCGGCCTCATCCGCGGGGCCTTCGGCACCGTGGGCAGCGCCATCTTGCCCGATCCCATCGGCAGCGCCTGGGTGATCAACACGAACGTCGGCGAGTGGCACATGCTCACCCGCGACGGCTTCTACCTCACGCGGCTGTTCCAGGGAGACTACTCGAAGGTCCAGTGGCCCGACAAGGCGGTGCCCGGGGCAGTGCTCGACAACGTGCCCTGCGGCGAGGGGGGCGAAGACTTCGGCGGCAGCATCGCGCAGGGCAAGGACGGCAAGCTCTACCTGACCGCCGGCAAGACTGCTAACTGGAATGTTGAAGTCGTCGGCCTCGAAGCGGTCAAGCCACTGGATTCCGGCAAGCTCCGCATCGAGGAGAAAGACCTGAAGAGCGCCGAAACAATCCGCAGCGAGCTGGTGCAGCGAAGCGCCGGCATGCGCCGCTGCGAGGTCCGGAAGAAGACGCCTGTCTTCACGGGCGACCTCGCGAAGGACTTTGGCAACGAGATCGTCTTCAAGAAACAGGATGATGCCGAAGTCCGATCGGCCATTGCCTGGGACGACGCCTGCCTTTACCTCGGCTGGCGTGTGGCGGATGCGACGCCGTGGATCAATGGTGCGGACTCGCCTGAATTCATGTACGCCCGAGGCGATACGGTGGATTTCCAGCTCGGCACCGATCCTGAGGCCGATGAGAACCGCGCCGAGCCGGCCATGGGCGATCTTCGCCTCTCCATCGGCAATCTCCGGGGCAAACCGACGGCGGTGCTGTACCGCAAGATCGCCGACCAGAAGAACCCCAAGACCTTCAGCTCCGGCGTGGTCAGGAATTACGTGATGGACAGTGTGCTGGTGCTGCAGGACGCGAGGATCGAGGTGAAGAAGGGCGACCGCTGGTACGTGGTCGAGGCGGCGGTGCCACTTTCCGCGCTTGGCCTCAAGCCCTTTGCGGGAATGAGGCTCTACGGCGATTTCGGGGCCACGCATGGCAATCCAGCCGGCGACGACACCGTGCTCCGCACTTACTGGAACAACCAGGCGACCGGACTGGTCAATGACGAGGTTTTCGAGTTGAAGATGGAGCCCAAGAACTGGGGCCAACTGCAGCTCAGAGAATGAGTGCTTTGGCGATGTGCGAGTGCGGCTGAAAGAACTTGGTTGGGCATTGCCTTGAGCAGGCATGCGTGAGGTTCTTCTTGGCGACCGTCAGCGTGGTAGCTTCCACGTTCAACGGCGGCTGGATGAACGACGCGCAGACCAGCCCGTGCCTTGACGCCGGCGATCCGAAGAGCAGTGTCGCCCTGGAACCGCACCTTAACGGCGGCCGGATCAACCTGGGCCGCTACGGCAACACCCCCGAAGCCTCGAAAACCCCGGAGCCGACGGGGGCGGTGATGGTGGTGAGGTGAGGGGGCATTGGGGGCCCTGACCCCCATCTGCCCTGACCCCCATCTGCCCTGAGCCGCATAGAACCAACCAGGAGAACACCATGAGTGACTTTGTTTTTGAATCGAACACCAAGACCGGCATGATCGTGTCGGTCAAGCTCTACGGCGAGGAGCTGCTGGACCCGCAGGCGCCTGCTTCCTCTGAACTGCTGGTCAACGGGCTGCCGCTCAAGACCCGGCTCTACCCGGTCCCGGGCAAGGAATCGGGCCTTCATGACCGGGAGGTCCGCCTCAAGGGCGAGCGCTTCGTTGACCATTTCTCGGGCTGGGGCCTGGTGGTGGCCCGGACCATGGGGGCGCGCACCAACATGAAGCACCCCTGCTTCGGCATTTGCTACCATGTGCGGCGCGAGCAGGCGGACCAGACCGACCTGCCCTGCCCGGGGCCGGGAGGGCCGGTCATCGAGGCGCCGCTCCATGTGGATACGTTCACGCCCCTGCTCCTGAACTGGAAGTTCTGGGGCGACGACACGCGCATGATCTTCCCTTCCGCGCATTCGTCCGGCCCGACCGACGAGTTCGGCCATGTCGGCTACGAGCACGATTCTCCCGAACAGTGCAGAGAGTTCATGCAGAACGTCTGGCGCCGGATCTATCCCGGGACCATGACGATCCACGGCGGGGTCTATTACAACATCAAGACCGGCCACTGGCTGGCGATCACCTGCCGGCGCCCGCAGGTCGGCTATATCCTGAACATCGAGAACGCCGGCCGGGGAGTCACCTACGACTTCACCTTGCATGCTCCGTTCGGGCTTGGGGACGCGCTGACGCTGCCCGAGATCAAGATCTATTATGGGAAGACCCCCGCGGAGATGTGGTCGTTCATGGCCGACTACACCACGTTCTACTATCGCGACACTCCGGAATGGGTGTTCAAGACGTTGTGGGGCGAAAAGCTGGAGTGGACCAACAAGCCGACGTGGACCGAGCAGGCGGATCACTGGGAGAAGCGGCTGGCCTCGGGCGAGCTGAGCGGCATCGGTTACAGCCTGGTGACGAACCGGCCGGTCTTGAGCGGAACCACGCCCATGGGCTATGAGCCGGATCCGAACCACGGGAACCTGGACGAGTTCAGGCGCATGTGCCGGCGGCTCACCGACAAGGGCATTCCCCTGCTGATCTGGATGAGCCACAGCGGGCTCATGTACGGCGGCGGAGTGGACATCGACGACGACTGGTTCATCCGGGGGATCGACGGCCGGATCTGCGCGTCCTGGGGCAGTGCCGACTTTCCGGAGCTTGCCCACCCCAACCCCGGACATCCCGGCTACATCGAATACACCAAGAAATGGATCCGCTTCTACATGAAGGAATGCGGCGCCAAGGGGTTCTTCTTCGACTGCCTGGGCTGGGCGTTCCCGCCGGACTTCAGGCCCCGCTCGTTCATGCGCTATCCCGGCGACACCAACCGCATGGTCGTCAAGTTCATGGAGGAAATCGGCGCGTGCGTCAAGGAGTGCGACCCTGAAGGCGTGTTCTTCGGCGAAGGCTCGACATTCGAGGCGCCGATCGATTTGGTCACCGTCAATTACAATCCGGTTCGCGCCATGGATGGCCGGGGGCCCCGCGACTTCCTGCTTGAGCTCAATGCGCACGGGCCCAAGCGGATCGTTCTCGACCAGGGGGCGCGCTTCTCGGTGGCTGCGGGCAAGGTGGACATGCTCGAGGGCCCGCAGAATGCGGCGAAGAACCGCTACCTGACCCGCCTGCTGAAGGAGAAGGGCGGCGCGCGCGCCTTCACGATTCTGCCCGGCGAGCTGGCCGTGCTGGAAGCGGAGTCGCTGCTCGTGGTCCCGCAGATCTGCGGGTGCCAGCCGGCGGAAAAGGTGCCGGACGTTGTCCTCACTGGCACGTGGAGCAAGGTGACGACCTTGACCGAGCAGACGGACGGGACGCAAATCGGAATCGGAGCGGACGGCAAGTTCCCCGCGGTGCCGGCTGGAATCTACAAGATGGCATAGGAGACGAAAACCCCATGAATCAACGCCTATCGGCCACGGGAGATATGAAATTGAAACCTGCTCGCTTCTCGCTGTGCCTGCTCCTCGCTGCGCTCGCCACGTCCCTCGCTCCCGCCGGCGAGAACATGATCGGCCAGATGAGCCAGAACGAGGGCATGCTGGTCCTGCCGGCCCAGGGCAAGGTCGTCATCGACGGCGACCTCAAGGACTGGGACTGGTCCGGGCGCGTGTGGATGTTCGCCGACGCGGCCGTGCGCGACAGCTACTCGGCGGAAGTCGCGGCGATGTGGGACGCCGACAACCTCTATCTGGCGGCCAAATGGAAAGATCCGACGCCGATGTTCAGCGCGATCGATCCGGCGATCAACCCCAACGACGGCTGGAAGTCGGATTCGTGGCAGATGCGCATGGGCATGGGCGACCGTACCCTCTGGGTGACCACCTGGTACTATACGGCCGGGAAGCAATCGGCGCTCCATCTCGCCTACTGGCGCAATCCCGCCGATGCCAAGAATGGAACTGCCGAGCAGATTCTGATCGCGAATCCCGGGTCCACCTCCCTCGGAAAGGGCGCGGAAATGGCCTACAAGGCCGACCCGGACGGCAAAGGATTCGTGCAGGAAATCCGCCTGCCGTGGAACCTCCTGTTCAAAGCCGTGCCCGAGATCAAGCCCGGCCTTGCCATGCGTCTGGGCTGCGAATTCCTCTGGGGCGACGTCACGGGCGGCAAAGCGCCGCCTGCGCACCGCATCGCGGACAACATGGCCAAGGGGCGGACGGACCGCCAGTTCTACTGGACCACCAAGGACGCCTGGGGCGAGGCCAGGCTGGTCGAGAAGGGAAACGTCCCGGTTCGCCAGTATGGGATCGCCACGGTGCAGAGCGCCCGCATCGAGGGCACGGTTCCGGTGCGCGTCAGTGTGCCCGTAACCGCCAAGCGATTCACCATCGCCATCGACGACGAACAGGGTAACCGCGTGCGCAATCTGGCGGGCGACCTGGATCCGCGCGATTACGCGATGAAGGAGGAGGGCGCGATCCGGAGCGTGGAGGTCAAGTGGGATTGCCTGGATGACGCCGGGGCCCAGGTCAAACCGGGTGCCTACAAAATTCGCGGCCTGGCGCATGACGGGCTCGACGCGCTCTACGAGATGTGTTTCTACAATCCCGGCACACCGCCATGGGCGACCGGGGACGGGCGTGGTGCGTGGGGCGCGGACCATACCGCGCCAATTGCCGTGGCCGCCGCCGGTGACGGGATGGCCGTTTCCTTCCCGGGCGCGGAGGGCGGCAGCGGCACGATTGGCCTCGGCGCCGATGGTCGCAAGAGCTGGGGCGAGAAGTGTGAACGTCGGTTGGAAGGTGCGGCGGGTGGCGGGCGAATCTCGCGGCACCAGGGATAGAGATACCCCGCCACGCAGCGGGTGTCAAGTTCTCCTACGACGTGTGTCGCCGGGTCCGTGTTGTCGCGCGCTGCTTGAGCCGTCGTTGGGACTCGCGCAGCCGGTAGCTCTCGCCGTTGGCCTCGAGGATGTGGATGCGATGGGTGAGGCGGTCGAGCAGGGCTCCGGTGAGTCGCTCGTTGCCCAGCACCTCAGTCCAGGCCTCGAAGGGCAGATTCGTGGTGACCAACAGGCTGGTGCGCTCGTAGGCCCTGCTGACGACCTCGAAGAGCAACTCGGCTCCCGCCTTCGCGAAGGGGACGTAGCCGAGTTCGTCGAGGACGAGCAGATGGTGGCGTTCGAGCTGCTGATGGAAGCGTTCGAGTTGTCGCTCCTCACGGCGTTCGAGGAGGCGGGTCACCAGGCCCGTGACGGTGAAGAAGCGCACTCGCCGTCCTTGCTGGCATGCAGCGAAGGCGAGCGCGGTGGCCAAGTGGCTCTTGCCTGTGCCGCTGTTGCCGATGAGCAGGACGTTCTCCCGTCGGTCCATGTAGTCACCGCGGACCAACTCACGCACGAGTTGCTGGTTGAGCGATGGCTGTGCGGCGAAGTCGAAGGTGTCGAGGGTCTTGACGACAGGGAACTTCGCCGCCTTGACCCTGCGCTCGGCGGCACGCACCTCGCGGTCCTGGACCTCTCGCTCGGCC
>JADHWE010000005.1 GCA_016783675.1 Kiritimatiellia bacterium | reverse complement strand
AAGGAGACGGCGACCTTCAAGCGCTTCAGAAAGCTCATCGATCGCTGGGTTGATCTCTCACTGAGAGCGTCCCAGCTGCGAGCCAAAAGCACCGCGAAAAAGCCTCGTCAATCAGCCTAAGAACTCGGTACTCTCAAGTCAGTTACATGAGTTATCTCGTCGCCCATCCGGAAGGGGAGGGGTTGCGCACCTCGCCGGTGGTACCGGCCTCCGAGAATCTCCTCTCGATCAATACGACGGGTAAGCTGGGCGCCGGCGGCCACCTGGCCCTGTCCAGCCGCCTGACATTCAGCGGCATCAACGACAACGCATACCGCAGTCACTTCACCCGGCTGAAGCCGGAAGAACGCCGGCAGTTTTTTGAGGGCCATCTCAAGCGACGCGTCGCCGGTGCCAAGCTCACCGGCCTCACGATCACCCCGCCCAACATGCTCGATACCACCCAGCCGCTGGTCGTCGCCCTCGACTACGAGGCGGCCGACTACCCGATCCGCGGGGACAGCCATACCATGCTCGCGGTGCCGTGGCTGAGCGATAGCCTTGGCTATGCGAACTACCTGCTCGGAAGCACCGGGCTCGACGAGCGCAAGTACCCGCTCTACACGCGGCTGACGGCCGGGGTGGAGGAATCCTTCACGGTCGCAATGGACCCGGTCCTTGCCAGGCAGGCGGCCACGCCCGCAGCCTCTACGCTATCAACCGAGGGCCTGCGTTACGGACAAGCATTCAGCGTAACAAACAACGAGCTCCACGCTTCGGCGTCCTTCATGGTTGATTCCGTGGAGTTCTCGCCCGAGGCCTACCTCGACCTGAAGCAGCTTCTTAAGGATCGCGAGTACGAACAGCGCAAGCGGGTCATGTTTATCGATTCAGAAGCCGGGGAACCCGAGAACGATATACGGGTTCTGGCAGATGACCTTGTTGTGGAACTCAAGGACGCCTCGCACTGGACCACCCATCGCAAGCTTTCGAAACAGGTCGTAACGTATGCGGGCAAGAAAGATCACTCCGAACTGAAGCTCGGATTCAACCCGGCCTGGGAAACCGTTGAGCTGGCGTCCGCGCGCGTTGTGAACCCGGATGGTTCGGTCCACAGCGTGGTTGAAGACGAGATGAACGTGATGGATGCCGGCTGGGTGGGCGGTGCGCCTCGCTACCCGCCGGAGCGCACGCTCGTCGTGAGCCTTCCCGGCGTTGAAGAGGGCAGTGTTATTACCTATGAGACCGTAAGCGAAGTACGAGGAAAACCTTTCTTCTCGCTACGGAAGACCTTCCGGGGCTTCGATCCTGTTGATGGCGCGTCAGTCACTGTCTCAGTTCCCACGAGCCTGGTGCTCACTGTTGCCGACCATACAGGTAGCGACGATTACCAGGTTAACACTGCGGACGGAATCACAACGCATTCCTGGCGAATCGGCCCTCAGCCCGCGATCAAACCAGAAGGCAACCTGCCGCCACAGTGGACTTTTCTGCCCACGTTGGTCCTGTCGGCAGGCACATGGGAAGACTATGCGGCCGAGGTCGATGTACAGCTTAGCGCGGCTATGACCAACGCGCCAAATTGTGAGCTGAAGGCACGTGAGCTGACCGCCACCTGCAGTAACGAGGTCGAGAAGGTCCGGACCATCCGCGATTTCGTGGCCCGCAACGTTCGCAGCGCAGGGCCCTGGTTCACTGCGTTGCCATCGGACGCGATCACCCCGGCCGACACCACGCTCGCGGACGGGTACGGCAACACCACCGACCGGGCCATCGTGCTGGCGGTTATGCTGAAGGCCGCCGGTATCACATCCGAGTACGTCCTGGCCTCGTCGTGGGCGCCCCGCATGGAGACGCTGACCCGGGACCTGCGCGAGACTCCGCAGCGCGGTCTGTTTACACACCTGCTGGTCCGGGTGATGGACGGCAGGCGCCCGATCTACCTGAACGAGACCGATCACTATGCCCAGCTTGGGAGCACCCCGTTTGAAGGACACCCGGCGCTCGACCTGGAGGGACAACTCATCGTGATCGAGCCGCCTCGCTCAATGACCGATCGGGCCCGCGCAGACTTCCTACTCGAGCTGGAGGCCAATGGCAATGCACAGCTCACCGCCACGCGCGCTTACTACGGCATGGCATTCGGTGCGACCCGGCGCATGTACGAAGAGATGCCGCCCGAAGAGCGGCGGCGCCATTTCATGGAGCTGGTGGCCTCGATCTCACAGTCGGCCAAGGCGCAGGGCGATCTCGACACCGATTTCGACACCTACCCGGGCTTCCGCTCCTTCACCGTCGACATTCCGCGTTACGCCGTGCGCGATGGAAACTACCTCTACGTCACGCTGCCTATCGGTATGGGAAGCATTCTAAGGCTCAACACCGACACCCGCGACAGCGCTTTCTACCGGGGCAGCCCCGAGCGTGCAACCGTGCGCTTCGACGTGAAACTTCCGCCCACCACCCGGCAGGTTCATCTTCTGCCGCCGGAAATCGCCTGGGAAGGTCCCAATGGCCTGGGCACCATCCACTTCGATCAACAGCCGACCGAAGACCCGCACCACCTGACGCTCACGCAGGAGGTAGACCTCAACCCCGCCGTCATCCGCCCCGAAGCCTACCCCGTTCTCCTCGACCTACACCAGCAACTCCAACACCCGTCGGTCCGAACGATCCTCGTTGAGCTGAGGGAGAAAGAGTAGTCAGACGAGATTACTCTTCCTCAAAACCCAAGCTGGCGGAGTTGATGCAGAAGCGTTGGCCGGTGGGTTGGGGGCCATCTTCGAAGACGTGGCCGAGGTGGCCGCCGCAGTTGGAACAGAGCACCTCGGTGCGCCGCATGCCGTGGCCGTTGTCGACGCGCTCAGCCACGTTGGACGCGTGCGAGGTCTTCCAGAAGCTGGGCCATCCGCAGCCGGAATCGTACTTCTCGTCAGACGCAAACAGGTCGGCCCCGCAACCGGCGCAGGTGTAGGTGCCGGTCCGCTTGTTATGCAGAAGTTCCCCGGTCCCGGCCCGCTCGGTACCTGCCTTGCGCAATACCCGATACTGCATGGGGGTCAGTTCGGCTTTCCATTCCGCGTCGGTCTTCTCGCTCTTCCCGCACATGGGCGCCTCCTCTTTCTCAACAACTGCCGCCTGGCGGCATGACACCAGTATCGCCAACAGACTCATACAGACTATTGCTTTCACGACAGCGTTCTCCTTGCCGAGTATTCCGTGTTCAGTGTTCAGTGTCAGGACGCGCGAACTTGGGGTTGTTGCCGGCAATGACGATGGTGACTTCACCTTTGACTTTGCCCTCGGCAAACTCCTCGGCAAGTTCGGCCAGGTACCCGCGCGACACCCGCTCGAACTTCTTGGTGAGTTCGATGCAGACGGCGGCCTTGCGGTCGCCCAGCACCTCAAGGGCCGCGGCGAGACATTTACCGACTCGAAATGGTGATTCAAACAACACCAGCGTGTGCGGCAGGTCGCGCTCCGACTCGAAAAAGCGTTTCAGCGCCCCGGCCTTGCGCGGGGGGAACCCCTTGAACGTATAACTCGAGGTGGAGAGCCCGGACACAACGAGTGCCACCGGCACGGCGGAGGCGCCCGGAATCACCTGGAGCTCCAAGTCGCGCTCCACAGCCAGCGAGACAAGCCGATAGCCGGGATCACTGATACCGGGCATTCCACCATCGGAGCAGAGCGCTACGGTCAGCCCGTCTTCCAGGGCACGCAGCAGTCGCTGTCCGGCGCGCTGCTCATTGCCTTCGCGGTAGGAGATGAGCTCGGCGGGGCGGGGGATGTTGAAATGTTGCAGCAGGATGCGCGTGCGCCGCGTGTCTTCACAGGCCACAACGTCGGCCTCCATGAGCGCATTGACCCCGCGGCGGCTCATGTCATCGAGATTTCCGATTGGCGTGGCAACAACGTAGAGCATACTCAGTGTTCTCTCCCGGGGAAGTGGACATCGTGGGCGAGAAGGGCCTCCACTACACGGTCCTTCAGGATATCGAGTCCTTTGCTTTGTCGGGCCGACACCACCACCGCATCATGGTATGTCGTACATAGGCTGTCCAGTTGATCCTGCGAGGCGGCATCGCTCTTGTTCAACACCAGCAGGTAGGGCACGTCTTTGGCCCCGATCTCTTCCAGCGTTTCGTGCACCACCTTGATGTGGGCTATGATGCCCGGATTGGAGGCGTCGGCCACGAGCAGGAGCAGATCCGCCTCGCGCGCTACATCGAGCGTGGAGCGGAAGGAGGCCACAAGTCCGTGCGGCAGGTGCCGGATAAACCCAACCGTATCGGTCAGGAGGACGTTGCGGTTGCCGGGCACGTGGACGAGGCGCGTCTTTGTGTCCAGCGTTGCGAAGAGCCGGTCATCCACGTAGGCATCCGCCCGCGTGAACGCATTGAGGAGCGTTGACTTGCCGGCATTGGTGTAGCCCACCAGCGATACGAGCGGCCAGGGACGACGTTTGCGGACGCTTGCCCGCCGCTTACCGATGCGATCAAGCCGCCGCTTGAGATCGCTGATACGCCGCCGCATCGGGGCGTTACGCAGTTGGAGCGGACTCTCCCCGGGTCCACGCATGCCGATGCCGCCCTGGAAACGCTGCTGCTTGCGTGAGATGGGTATGCGTGAGACCAGGTACTCGAGTTGCGCAAGCTCAACCTGCACCTTCGCCTCGGCCGACTGCGCACGCCGGGCGAAGATCTGGAGAATGACCTCGGTGCGATCGATCACCTTGATGCCCAGCGCCAGGTCCAGGTTGTTGACCTGCACGGCGCTGAGATCGTTGTCAAAGATAATGAGCCCGGCCCCGCTCTCGCGACAGGCGAGCTGGATATCGGCCAGCTTGCCTTCACCGATGAAAAGTCCGGCGGTTGGACGCGAGCGCCGCTGCGTGATGCGACCGACCACATCCGCGCCCACGGTGTCGGCCAGGCGCTCCAGCTCGGCCAGCGAGTCCTCCGCCTCCTGCCGATCGCGGTGTCCCAGCACCACCTGCACCAGCAAGGCGCGCTCACGGGGCGGTGATTGCACAGCCATCGTCATGGATGCTCCTTTGAATACTCAATATCCAACAAGGAATTTCCAATATCCAAGTGCGTGTGCAGTGCGAATGGTATGTCTACAGACGCAGCATTCGCCAACCACACTCCCCCTTGGACGTTGGGTATTCCTTGTTGGATGTTGGATATTGGCTTCCATTACTTCCCGGCCTGTACTCCATCTTTGCGCTTGGTGCGGAAGAATTCCTGTCGCAGCTCTCGTCGTGTCTTGACGTCGGGCTGTTTCTGCCAGGTTCGGAATTCTTCGTGAAGCGATTCGTCATCGAAAGCGCGGCAGCGCCGTCCATCGCGCCACTGCCCGCGCGGATAGTGGTAGACCCAACAGTGATCACCAAGATTCAGGAGGCAGGCATGACATTTTCGGACGGGCTTGGCACTTTTCTTCATGCTGATTCTGAAATCATGATGACTCGCGCTTCACGGCGTCGCGCAGCGTTTCAACCGTCGTCTTGAAGCGGTCGACGTTTCGTTCGTCAAGATCCATAAGCTCGCTGTGCGCTTCAAGGAGCGTTTCGGGCATCGGAACCGACTTTGCGAGCGAAGGGATATCTTCCAGGTAGAACGGCACCGCGTCAACACTGTCACGAATATCGAATGCAGCTTCGAAGCCCATGTTGTCGAGCAGGATATTGATGTCTTCGCTTGTGGAAAGCAGTATCGGCTTGCGATGGTGGTGCGCAATGAAGCGGCGCGCAATCTTTGCCAACAGCCCCAGGATGGTGCTGTCGATGTGCTCGGCCTTGCACAGGTCGATGATGATGTCGGAGAGCGTCTGCTTGATCACATCCTCGATGAACGCATCGAAGCGACGGCTCATCGTGAAGGTGACACGACCGGTCAACCTGATGTGACACACACCGTCTTCGGTTGCTGCCTGTATGTTGAATTCACTCACGATGAACTAAGGATACTCGGTACAAGGTTTGAGGTTCAAGGTTCAAGGAGCCCGGAGGGCGTTAAATGCGCTGGACCGTGAGAATCGATACGTCGTCCGGCGGCATGGTGGTTTCGGCCAGGGCAAGACGTTTTGCCATGCGTCCCATATCACCATCGCTTCGTCCGACGACGGTTTCCAGGTGGTGCTGCTTCTCCATCAGGCCGGGTTGATCGAGCAGTTCGAGTACGCCATCAGAGAAGAAGACCATGACGAACGATAGGGGCAGGTCCAGTTCCGCGTTTTCATAGGTAGAAAACGGGAACATACCCAGGGGCGTCCCCTTGACCTTCAGTCCTTCGGCGCTCCCGCCGGTCAACATGATCGGGTAAGGAAATTGTCCGCCATTGGAGAACGTCAAGTGGTTGGTTTCCGTGTTTACGACGCCATAGAAGAGCGTAAGGTGTTTTCCGACGTCCTGTCCGAGCAGCTCGGTGTTGAGCCGCGTCAGAAGCATACCGGGATTCAGCACGACCCGGTCCTCGCCGTTCATGAACCGCTCCCGCGCATAGGACATGTAGCTTTTCAGCAGGACCGTGATGAACGCCGAGGAGACACCATGTCCAGACACATCCGCTATGTAGAAACCCAGGTGCTGGGCGTCTATGCGGAAGTAATCAACGAAGTCACCGCTCATGTAGAAGGAAGGTTCGAGGTGCCGCGCGAACACCAGCGGCCCGATCTGTTCAATCGCCGGTGGCAGCAGGCTGGTCTGGATCGACTTTCCGGCTTCCTCGTCGTCGCGCAGCTTCTGCAGCGATTCTTCGAGCCGTTGATTGGTCGCAATCAGCGTGCGCGTGCGCTCATTCACCCGGTTCTCGAGTTGCTCATTGAGAGAGCGTATGGAATCGACCGCTTGGCGGCGTTCCGTGATGCCCACGATGATCCAAATCAGGCCTTCGAGTTCATCTTCGTCCCCGGCGTTTCCGACCGTCGAGATCGAGATGTCGCCCCAGTACACACTCCCATCGGGCCAGGCATATCGCTTCTCGGAGCGGAACGTGTTGCCATCACCCGTGAGAATACGGTCCACCATGCGCTGCAGCGTGGCCCGGTCGTTGGAGTAGAAATGATCGAGTATGGTTCCGCCGATAAGCGTGTTGGCGGTTTGTCCGAACATCTGGCACAGGCCCGGGTTGGCCCGCTTGATGATCCCATCACGGTCGGTCAGCGCCAATCCAACGGCTGTATTATGGAAAAAGGCCCGGAAACGCGCTTCCATCTCGTTCAGGAGTGCACGGGTTGTGGATATCTCGGCGATTTCGGTGGACAGCCGAACCGCCATCAGGACCACCATACCCATGTAGGAGTATTCCAGGATGTAGATCGACTGGACAATGCCGACCGCCACACCCGTGTCATGCACGGCCCCGAAAAAGAAGCAGACCAGCGCGGCCACAAGCGGAACGGCGCGCGCCCGGCTCTCGCGCCGGTAGAAACGCAGCCCGACGATCAACATGTAGATGAAGGCCACAATAGAGAGTAGATGGAAGCCTACTCCCACCAGCGAGAATTCGACCTCGCGGTAACTCACAGCACTTCCCATGAACCGGTATGCCCGCAGCACCGGCCGGTCAACGAGAAAAATGATGTTGGCGGGTGCGAAGGCCATCGTCGCCGCCATGGCTGTAAAGAAGGCGGTACTGGCCCAGCGGAACCGCCGCGACACGGTGCCGGTGTAATCGGAACAGAACCAGACAAACGTGATGCCGACGAAAGACAGCGAGAGCATCTGCACGCGCTGCCACATCATGCCGGACTCGACCGTGGTCGAACTGTACAACCCGGCACAGAAGATGTCGTAGATCCCCATCGCAAAACAGCTCAGCGCAAATGTGACGTCTGTACGTTTACGGCGGCGCCGATAGGAGAGCAGAAGATGGTAGACCCCCGTATACAGCGTGATGCTGGCCAGGACAAGCACCGGAATGGACTGGGCCGCGATCATAGGAGCCTCAATGGTTGAACCATCAGGCAATCAACCACGTTTCGGTATGCCGTGCAAGCCCCGTTACGGAGATTAGAGAGGTAGAGTATTGATCGAGGGAGGGCAGTAGAGTATAACGCCCCGCATGAAAAACACTCTGGTTGTTCTGGCGGCGGGGATTGGGAGTCGGTATGGCGGGCTGAAGCAGATGGACCCGGTCGGCCCCTCGGGTGAGTTTATTCTCGATTACTCGGTCTACGACGCCATGCGTGCCGGGTTTGAGCGCGTGGTGTTCGTGGTTCGCCGCGACATTGAAGCGACCTTTCGCAATGTGCTGGGCAACCGTATCGGCGAACACATTGAAACCGCCTATGTCTGCCAGGAGATGTCCGCGTGTCTGGACGGCTATCCGCTGCCGGCCGAGCGAAAGAAGCCCTGGGGAACCGCGCACGCCACGCTGGTCTGCCGCGATGTCGTGGATGCCCCGTTTGCCGTGATCAATGCCGATGACTTCTATGGACGCGAATCGTTCGTCGTCCTGGGCCGGTTCCTGCAAGACACGGCCGACGATGCAACACGCTATGCCATGGCCGGCTTTACGCTGCGCAACACGGTTACGGCCCACGGTTCAGTGGCGCGCGGCGTGTGCGACGTGCGCGACGGCCGGCTCGTCGGCGTCGTCGAGCATACCGCGATCACGGCGGATGGCGCCCGGTTCCGTTCCGAGGAACGGGGCGAGACCTTCCCGGGTGATGCGATCGTTTCGATGAATACGTGGGCGTTGAAGCCCTCCATCTTTGCCTCCCTCGAGAAACAGTTTGCGGGATTTCTGGCCGCATCCGGCGAGGAGCCGAAAGTCGAGTTTTTCCTGCCCACCGTTGTCGATACGATGATCAAACGCGGGGAGGTGACCGTCGACGTCTTGCCTACTCCCTGCACCTGGTTTGGCACTACCTACGCCGAGGATAAGGCGCGTGTGGTGGCCGAGATTGGCCGGCTCGTGGATGATGGACGGTACCCCCGCAACCTCTGGTTATAGTCAAACGTGAAAAAACCCTTCTATTGCTGGACATTCTGGTTGCATTGGTCCAAACGTTTCGCTTACTTTTCCCGAAGTGCCAAGAAGGCACACCTTGTTTACTAACAACCAAAAACACAGAGGACTACCGTTATGGCAAAAGCCCTGACCAAGACCCAGATCATCGCAAAGCTCGCCGAACAGAACGACCTGACCAAGAAGCAGGCTAAAGAATTCCTGGAGAGCCTCGCCACGTTGGCGTACAAGGGCGCCAAGGACGGGTTCACGATTCCCGGCATCGGCAAACTCGTGAAGGTGCGCCGCAAGGCTCGCATGGGTCGCAACCCGGCCACGGGTGAAAGCATCAAGATTCCGGCGAAGACGGTTCTGAAGTTCCGTATCGCCAAGGCGGCCAAGGATGCCGTGCTTCCCGCCAAGAAGTAACTGGCTGGAAGCAAACCGGGGACCGCAGAATGCATAATTCTGCGGTCCTTTTTTTTGACCTCTCTCTGTTGCGGTGCGGCGGAGGGGTGATATGATAGAGGGCATGAAATCAAAAGTAGCTATCCTACGCACCTCGCCGGCCACCGTCCTTGAGGACACGCACCGCCTGATGAACCTGGCGGACTACCGGGAGGCCTTGCCCAAGGACAAGGATACCGCCCTCAAGATCAACATCAGTTGGCACTTCTTCATGCCGGCCTCTTCGACGACGCCCTGGCAGCTCGACGGCGTGATCCGCGCCATGAAACGCGATGGCTATGATCCCAACCTGATCCACGGGTGCCACAACCGCACCGTGGTGATCGACGCCCACTTCGGCGAAGAACAGAACAAGCAGATCAACGTGATCCGCAACCACGGCCTGCGCAACGTCCATCTCTATGAAGGTGAAGAGTGGGTCAACGTGCGCGATGCCGTGGGCGACCTGGCCGACAAGTTTCTCTGCCTGAATGATGTCTACAAAGATGGCTTCATGATTCCGAAGAAGTTCATCGGCTCCAACATCATCCACCTGCCAACGATCAAGACCCACGTCTTTACCACCACCACCGGCGCCATGAAGAACGCCTTCGGCGGCCTGCTCAATGAACGCCGCCACTGGACGCATCCGGTCATTCACGAGACGCTCGTGGATCTGCTCATGATTCAGAAGAAGATCCACAGCGGCCTCTTCGCCGTGATGGACGGCACCTTTGCCGGCGATGGCCCCGGTCCGCGCTGCATGGTTCCACACGTCAAGAATGTCCTGCTCGCCTCATCCGACCAGGTCGCGATCGATGCCGTAGCTGCCAAGCTGATGGGATTTGATCCGCTCAAGGACATCAAGTTCATCCGCCTGGCCCACGAGCTGGGCCTCGGGTGTGGCGACGTACGCGATATTGAGATCGTTGGAGACCCTGATGTGCTTAAGGAGGATTGGCAGTTCGTGGGTCCGTTCAAGAAAATGACCTTCGCCAGTCGGATGCAGCACAGCATCTACTGGGGCCCGCTCAAGAAACCTATCGAGTGGACCTTGAAGACCATCCTGGCCCCGTGGGCCTACATGGCCAGTGTGCTCTATCACGACACCTACTGGTACCCCGCGCACCAGAAGCTCGTGCAGGATATTCTGCACAGCGAGTGGGGCCGTCTCTTCCATAACTGGGAAGCGCTCGAGATTGCAGCCGACGATCTGTCACGCGCAGGCTGGGACGATGTGGGTGCCGATCCCATGGAGCTGAAACCGGAGACACTGAAGCTCATGCGCAAATCCATGAGCCTGCTGGGTACCTGCATGCGTGAAGCGCCCGAGTTCGCGGCGAAGAAACGTCGGAAAGTCACGCCTGAGTCATAGCCCGGATCCCCGGACTCAAACATGGATATACAGGATAGGTAGGATAGCGCCTCTGCACATCCTCTTCATCCTGTTCATCCATGTGAATGCTTCAGATTCCGAAGAAGTCCCAGATCTTGCTGAGCAGCGCTTTCTCGGACGGTTGTTCGCCGGCGCGTTTACGACTCTCGGCGTCCACCGATTCCTGCAGCTTGGCAAGCTCGTCCGCGCGCGCCTTGAGCGCCTTGGCGAAGTCTTCTGCCAGGCTCTTCTTCTCTTTCAGCAGGTCCCGGAGCACAATGTGCGACAGCTCCAGCACATGGCAATCGTTGACGGCCACCACCGTGGCGCTGCGTTCTTCACCGGTCAGTAGGCTCATCTCGCCGAAGTACTCGCCACGCTTGAGCACGGCTACTTGCGGCGAGCGTGTGTCCGTGCCCAGGTGAACAGACGTGCTTCCTTCTAGAATAATGTAGAACGTACTTCCCTCGTCACCCTTGCGCACGAGAGTTTCGCCAGCACCGTGAATCCTTTCCTCCATGCGTTCGGCCACGTGGTCGCGCTCCTCCTTCGAGAGGTGACTGAAGATGGGAATCTCGGCGAGCAGTTCCTTGCTGGCTTCGACCGCAGCAGCATGCTCGCGCTCGATCTTCGCCTCCACATCGTTCATCGGACGCACGTCGCGGATCGGGAACGGGATCACGATGTCCTCGCGTTTGAACTCGTACCAGACGCGATCCATCATGTCGCTCTGGATCTGTTCCAGTCGGGCAAATTCGCGGATGAAGAACTTGACCGTGTAATCGATCGAGAAATCGCCGTAGTTATGGAGCCAGACCAGCGGCGCCGGATCGGCCAGGATCTCGGGCACGGCCGCGCACGCGCGCAGGATAGACGCGCGCACCTTGTTGGGCGGCACGCCATAGTTCACACCGATCTGCTGCGTAAAACCGTGGCTCTGAGTGGGGCGCGAGTAGTTGACAATGTACTCTCGGGCAATCGTGGAGTTGGGGATGATGATGTAGTCGAGCATCTTGGTTTGGAGCCGCGTCGCCCGCCACGTCATGTCCGTCACGCGCCCGACGAACTCTCCCACGCGTACCCAGTCGCCGATTGAGAACGGCCGCTCACCGGTCAGCGCCAATCCGGCAATCAAGTTGCCAAGCGTGTCCTGTGATGCATTACCCAAGATATAGCCGATAACCGCAGCAGAGATTCCCAATGCCGTCAGATTGGCTCCGGGATACATGGACCTGATAATCAGAAACAGAGCCAGGGAGAATAGCGCCCAACGGAACGAAGCACGTAAGACCACCGGAACGGGCAGGCCGCCGCGCCGGTGTCTGATCAGCACATCAAATATCAGGATGTCGAGCAACCGGATGCCGATATAGGCAAACGTGCAGAAGAGGGCCGCGTAAACGGCCCGCACGTACCCTTGCTCGATGTGGGGGCGCATGAAGAACGAGATCGACGAGATCAGGAAGAGAACGTTGAGGGATCCGCGAAACCGGGCCACGGCCTTGATCCGTTTCAGAAGAAACAGGGCCCCACTGAGGACGGCGAACGCCACGATGGTCAGAGCCGCGTCCATTAACAGATCGTTCATGCGAATCCCTCGCTGTTCTTAGCTGCTACAGGCGGATTCCCGCCGAGATGGCAATCGCGGCCACCGAGTTTTCGATGCCGGCGCCATCGGGAACCATGCCTTCTTCCCCATCCTTACCTTCCCGCTGGTACAAGTCGCCGGTGAACTCGGGGATGATCTGCACGTCAACGGAGCCGGAAATGAAGAACGTGTCACTCAGGTCAATCGTAACGTCGACACCCGCGGCAATGTAGTCGCCACCGTCGAACTCCTCGCGGAAGTAGAGATTGCGCAGAATGTGGTGATCTTTGTCTTCAGCCACGACGAGGGGGCTATAGAGGAAGTAGCCCGACGCACGCACGCTGGAGCCTTCCGTGGCCAGTTGGATCCCGAAGTACGGGATGTCAAACGTCTGCTCATAGTCGATGCCGTTCTCCCCGCCGAAGGAGCCCCTGTCATCGCGGAACCCGGAGGTCGAATAGATGTATGTGCCGCCGTAATCGCTCCACTCCCAGAAATCGTGCTTGTAGCCCAGGATGCCACTAACCATGAACGGGCCGAGCTCAAAGAGATCCAAAGAGGCATTGATATCAAAGCTGTAGGCCGACTCGATGTCTACGTCGCTGTCGGAGAAGTGTGTCCAGTCGCTGATGCTCGGATCGAGCCAGTCGTAATCCTCCATGCCGCCGCTGCCTTCGTTCAGGCCAGTCCACATGCCGGCGTTGACGCGAAGATCCTCTCCAAGCTGTGCCGAGACCGTTCCTCCAGCCATTGCCAGGGCGGTGATATCCCAAATCAGCTCCGACACCTTGTAGTCGGCAGGTACATCCCCTTGTGCTGAACCGGCATAAACAAACTCGCGCGCTTCGCCCCCGACACCAAGGATCGAGCCCTTGAAGGAGAGAGAGATGCCACTGCCCTCGACGAGGGGCAGCTCAGCGCCTTCGTTGGCATGCAGAGCCCAAACAGAACTCGCTGACAGAGCCAGCGCCACGGCAATACCGACGATCAGCCGACATCCGGAATGATTAGACATACAGTCTCCTTGCTTTTTTGATTGGGCTCAATCTGTGACTATCGCAACAGTTTTGCAAGTCCATTTCCGGCCGGTCACTGCACGGCCAGCCGATAGAACCGTTGCTCGACATGCTCGACGTCAACCGTGCGTGACATGGTTCCACTGATCCCGGGAATATTCGACGCCCCTTCAACCGGCATCCACGATTCGACCATGTCGGTCAGCGAGGTGCGTTCGTAGAGCGTGTAGAAGCGGTCGTCGAAACCCAACCACTCAAACACCACGACCGTTCCCGTGGCCGAAATGCCGCCGCTGGAAGCGGAGAGGAATACGAGGTCGGAAGCGGCCTGTACGGAAAGCGCCACGTCAACGGTATTGACCAACCGCACCGGATCATCCGTCCCGATTCGCACCATGCCGGGCAGGTTCCCGGTGGGCATACCCGCGCTGTCGACCCGGACCGTCATCATGCTGCTCTCACCAGGGGCCAGAGCGCCACCGAATGGCTGCATCCCGAGCCATCCGCTTGTCGGCGACGGGAACACCACGGCTATGTCGTCGATGTACCACCCCTCGTTCGTGACGGCCCAGTCCGAACCGAATCGCAGGCGCAGATGGACAATCTGGCCGGCATAGGCAGACAGGTCGAACGCCGTCGCCTGCCACCCATCGCCATCGCCGCCGAAGCACGGGGTATTGTGGGGAAACGGCGACTGGTCGTTGGGCGTGATAAGGTGCGGATATCCACCGACCGGTGCTATCTGGACAAAGGACGCGCCACCGTTGGTGGAAATCTCGACGATTCCCCCATCCCAATAGTGACCATCGTCCAGCCCATCGTCATATTCAATCTTGGCCCAGTATTGGAACGTGAGGAAGGTCCCACCCACGGGGAACACCGGTGGCAGTCGGAGTGACGCGTTGATCTGGTTGAGATAGCGCCCCAGGTCCTTGTGCGCACAATACCAGGCATGGTCGCCGGAGTAAGAGCGATTGGTTGAGATGTGCCACACATCATTCGCGCCACTGTGGGTCACGCCATTCTGGCCCGTCTCAACCCGGTCCATCCATCCTGCGTCGGCGGTCCAGGCCAAACCCGTATTGCCGATGTTCGACAGCGTGACCACGACGTTGGAGAGGGTGTCCGGCTGCATCAGCAGATCGATGTTCGTGGGCGTATAGGTGAATACCGGGTAGACCACGTCGAACGAATACACGGCGGTCTGGTTTGTGTAGCCGGCTTGATCCATGGCCTCGAGCCAGTATTCGAAACTCTCGTTCAGGATTCCGGGCACCGGGATGGCCGCTTCGTACAGGCTTCCTGTTCCGGCCGTCATGGCGACCTCACTCCATCCTCCCGGCACCTTGCGCCAGTGCAACGTGGCGCCGGCTACACTGAAGTTATCGGTTACCAGGGCCGTCACCGGCCACGGCGCGGGTCGCCCCTGCGGATCGGCAAGCGGCACATGGCTGATGTTGGGGGGAACGGGATACGAAGCGGCGTCCCGGGGATCCGTTCGGTCGGCCAGCTCCTGGCCGTTGCTGAATCCATCCCCATCGGGATCATCCGCAACCGTCGGGGTGAGGCTGCCAAAGTAATGCCGCTCCCACCAGTCCGGCAACCCGTCGCCATCGCTGTCCTCATCCTCGGGCAGGTAGACCGCCACGGCCTGGCGCGCGGTGCTCATCCCGATAGCGGTGGCCGGATTGGCCGCGGTATTTGTCCCGTCCGGCCAGCGCAGCCCATCGATATGCCACTCCACGAAACGGTAGTCGGTTGCAGTGATCGCGACCGGGTCCGGCGCCAGAACCGTCTGGCACGCCGTGTTGGCCTCCCACCAACTCACCGCGTCGACCACGCCCGGCGGTGAAGACGATTGGGTCAGGCTATACTGGTATTCCCACCGCCAGGTTAACGCTGTGAAATCATCGAGAACAAACGCCACACTATTAGTCGCACCACTCGAGGGCGGGCTGCCCAGGGCGACCCAACCGACACATTCATAGCGGTGTTCCGGCGTCTCCTCGGCCAGCCGGTCGGCTTCCAACGTCACCATGATACCCCGCGGAAGCTGGTGGGTCCCGTAGTCCGGATTCGCCGCCCCAAGCGCACCCGGTTTGCCCGCGATCCAGAGCATGACCGGATCAACCACTTCAAAGTCGTGTGGTGTCAGCGGGGCTGTGAGGGGGTGCGTTTTGCTCACGCCGGCGGCTGTCTGCGCTTCAAGGTAGTAGTAAACATGTGCGCCCAGCGGCTGGGCCGGAATCGTGGCACGGTAGAGGTTATTCGTGATCCGCGGCATGGGTGTCGTCGCGTAAGGAAAGATCGGCCCACTCGTGTTCCAACGCAACCGAACTGAACCGGGGACCAGGAACGCAAACGGTTCGATCGTGGCCTCGACCATGTAGCTGCCTACCGTGTTGGTTGTGTTTACCAGCGGCTCATGCTCGATGATCGGGTCAATCGCGTACATGGCGCCTGCTATGTCCAGCCGGCCGCCGCTAACCATCCGCTCCAGGAAATAGGCATTCGTCTGTACGCCGGCCATGATATAGCCGCGAATCTGTTCCCAGGTCGCCTCCGGATACGCCTCCCATAGCAGCGCGCAGGCCCCTGCCACGTGCGGCGAGGCCATTGATGTGCCGCTCTTCGTCCCGTAGCCGCTCGGCAATGTACTGAGAATGCTCGCGCCCGGCGCCACAAGATCAACACCCACCTCCCCGTAATGGGAGAAGCTGGCCAGCGTATCGGAACTGGTCGAAGCGGCCACGGAGAGAATGTTGCTGGAATCGTACGTGGCCGGATAGAACGGGTAGACATCATTGTTCAATCCGTAGTTGCCGGCTGCGGCCACAAAGAGCATGCCGGCATCGCCCGTGTCCTCGATCGCCTCCTTCAAGATCGCCGAGTATCCGCCGCCGCCCCAGCTGTTGTTGGTGAGGCGAATCGGCACCCCGCGCTCACGCATGTTGCGGGCATACTCCAGACAGCTGATCGCGTCGCTCGTCAGGCCCGACCCACTGTCAGCGAACATCTTGAGAATCATTACCTTCGAGTTCCACGACACGCCCACCACGCCAGTACTGTTGTTGCCGGACGCCGCAATAGTGCCGGCCACGTGGGTTCCGTGGTCGGAAGGACCGAACGGATCGGCATCGAAGTTGCCAAAGTCCCACCCGTAATAGTCGTCGATGTAGCCGTTGGCATCGTCATCGATCCCGTTCGTCGGGATCTCCAACTCGTTGACCCAGATGTTCGTGGCCAGGTCCCCGTGGTTGTAGTTCGCGCCCGAATCGATCACGCCCACCACGACCGAGCCGTGGCCCGTCTCGATATCCCACGCCAGGGGAGCACGAATCATCGGCATGCCCCACAACTCTCCGTAGCGCGGATCGTTCGGGATCGTATCCGCCATCTCGACCAGGTAATCCGGCTCTGCGACATCCGCCACCATGGGTGACTCGCGGTAGTCCTTGATGCGTTGCGGCACGGTTTCGAGGTCGAATGAGCGAAAGGCAACGAGGTAGACGCCTTCCCGGTCAAGCCGGCGTCGGATCGTTGCGCCAAAACGCCGGTTCAGCGCTTCCAGCTCCGCTTCCGTCGCGTCCGGGTGCAATCGCACCAGGATATGATCAGCCACCATAGCGACGCGCTGGATGGTAAAGGTCTCATCACGCGCGCTGTCATAACGACGTGTCTCCTCAACACGAACAAAGGGATACTTCTCCTTGGTCTCCAACAGCCGGGTGCGAACAGAGATGCCGCCGGCGTCCGGAGCACGCTCCCGCTCAACCAGGACACGCGCACCCTCGTACGGCGCGGGCGGAAGTTGCGTCGATGGGAGCGCCCTCGGTGAAGCAACTTGGGGCGCCGGAGTGACCGGCGCTACCGCCGAACGTTCCGGCGCTGTCTCTCGAACCGGCGCTTCGCGACGTTCGCTGCTGGACTCCGGGCGATGGAAGACGAACAGCGCCACGATGGCAGCCATCACCCCAAGTCCGAGCCAGGCTGTACGACGATCAATCACACCTTATTGTCTCAGAAAAGCAAGGAGCGCAACAGGCGAGATTTGTGAAGTTTTTGCGCGCAGCGCTTTGGAGTGCGCCGGCTTAATACACCACTGGCGCGAAGACCGTGTAGCCGGCGAGCTTCTCGCGTCCGTTGAGGAAGGCGAGTTCGACGACGAAGAGGATGGCGGCGACAGTGGCGCCGCACTGTTCGACCAGTTTTGCCGTGGCTTGTGCGGTGCCGCCAGTGGCAAGCAGGTCGTCGACAATCACGACGCGTTCACCGGCCTCAAACGCATCCTGGTGAACGGCCAGCGTGGCACTGCCATACTCCAGGTCGTAGGTCTCTTCAAACGTCTTATAGGGCAGCTTGCCCTGCTTGCGGATCGGGACAATCCCGATGTCGAGGCGCTCAGCCAGGGCGCCCGCAAAGAGGAACCCGCGCGCGTCGATCGCGGCCAGCTTGGTGGCGCCGGCCACCTTTACCTGCTCGGCCAGGATATCGTTCGTGGCCTTGAACAGGGCCGGATCTTTCAAGATCGGCGTGATGTCCTTGAAGATAATCCCCGGCTTCGGGAAATCAGGAATATCGCGGATGGCGTCTCGAATCTGTTCGGCGCTCATGGGCATCCTCTCTCTCTAGGTTGATGGAGCCATGATCATAGAGTAAGGTGTTCCTATGAGCAAGGGTCGCATTCTCGTTACCGGTGCGAGCGGATTCCTCGGCTGGAACTTGTTGCGGGATCCTTGGCCCGAGTGGGAATGGACCGGCTGTTCGAACCGGTATGACCCGGAGCTTCCGGGCCTTGAGCTCTTGCGCAAGGACTTGGCCCTTCCCGGCGCTGTTGCTGAATTGCTGGATGCGGCCCGGCCCGATATTGTGCTCCACACGGCCGCGGTAACCGACCTGAACGCCTGTGAGGCCGATCCCGGGAGCACACGTCCGATCAACACCGATGTGCCCGGCCTGCTCGCACACCATTGCGCCGAGCGGGGAATCCGCCTCGTGTTCACCTCGTCCGACATGGTGTTTGACGGATCCAATCCTCCCTATGACGAGGACAGTGCGCCGTGTCCGATCAATGTCTATGGGCACCAGAAGGCCGAGGCCGAAGCACTGGTCCTGGCAGCCTGTCCGGGGGCCGCGGTCTGCCGCATGCCGCTGATGTTCGGGGCTGCGGGGCCCCGGGCTCACAACTTCCTTCCCGAATGGATCGGTAAACTGACCCAGGGAGAGCGGGTGCCGCTTTTTACTGACGAATTCCGCGCGCCTGTTTCGGCTGACGTGGCACGGGAGGGATTGCGTATCGCGGTTGAGCAACGCATGAGCGGTGTCCTGCATCTCGGCGGCCGGGAACGCATGTCACGCTACGACTTCGGACAACTGCTGTGCGACGTATGGGGGTTTGATCCCGCTCTCCTGCAGCCTGTGCAGCGGGCCGACCTGAACTTCACCGCGCCACGACCCGCGGACACGTTCTTCAATAGTCACAGGGCATGGGCGTTGGGCTACGGGACCGCGTCACTGGAGGAGCAGCTCAGGACTTTGAAGGCGGAAGGGCGTATTTCTTGATGGCTTTGAGCGCGTCGTCGAGTTGAAACGGCTTGTGCAGCAGCGTGGCCACGTTGGAGAACTGTTTCATCTCTTCTTCGCCATAGTCATCGAATCCCGCCATCACGATCGTGGGGATATGGATATCCTCGGCCTGCATCAGCAGCAGGAGTTCCACCCCATTGATCCGTGGCATGTTGATGTCGAGGAGAATGCACTTGCAGTCGGGCGAGCGAAGCAACTCGTACGCCTCGGCCCCATCACCGGCCGTCTCAACCCGGTAACCGTGATGGACCAGTGAACGACTCAACACGTTGCGCAGATCAGTCTCGTCATCAACAACCAGTATCATGTCCGTATCCTCCAATCCATCCAGTCTAGATCGCCCGCCGCGCCCTCGCAAGGTCATATTGTCGTGCCATGATGGGCAAATACCTCACGCCACATCAAGACACCCAAGACCATCTCCGAACAAGCGCAGACCAAGCAATATCCCTTGACGGCCTCTCCGTGCCGGTCCATGCTCTGACGCGACAGACCGCCCCCCTTGGCAACGAATCGTCGCATTGACAGCATGATTGGTGGGGCCTCGTTCATGAACGGCGAACCACGCGAAGCGACAGGCGAAAGACGGAGACTGGATACCATGGGCACAGAAAGAAGGGAACGTTCATGCATCCGCCGTCTCCTGCAAAGCACGTCAATACTACTTGCGTGCTGCCTGCTGCAAGCGGAAGCCAAAGACACGATCTACTCTTTTGCCCTTGATTCGGACCCCGGCTGGGCCACGGAGGGCGAATGGCAGTTCGGCACGCCTCTGGGCCAAGGGGGCGATCCGTCCACAGGTCATACGGGTGACTATGTCTACGGGTATAACCTTGGCGGCAGTTATTCGAACAGCATGGGGGTCCATTACCTGACCACACCTGCGCTCGATTGCGCAGGTTACGCAAGTATAGAGCTGGATTTCTGGCGTTGGCTGGGTGTCGAAAGCCCCTATTTCGACCATGCGACGATCGAGGTGAGTACAGACGACCAGAATTGGGAGCCCATCTGGTCAAACGACAGTTTTGTCTGGGACTACGCATGGTCTAACATCGTTCTCGACATTTCGACCGTCGCCAGCAATCTGTCCACAGTCTATCTGCGCTGGGGTATGGGCCCAACGGACTCGAGTGTTACCTATTGTGGATGGAACATCGACGATGTCCGAATCCTTGGTGATAAGGTCGATGATCTCAAGATGACCCCGTCCGGGGGACTGGAAGCGTGGGGATACGAAGGTAACACCCCATCACCTCAGAACATAACCTACGAACTGACCAACATCGGCAGCAGCAGCATAGACTGGAAAATTGCGACAACAGAGAGTTGGATAAGCGTCCATCCATCCTCAGGAACCCTTGGCGCAGCAGCATCCACCGTCATTGTTGTCTGGCTGAACAGTGAAGTTCAGCTTCTCCCAGAAGGTGACTACTCCAGCGATGTTGTGCTCCTGAATACCGTGTCGGAATATGCCCAGCATCGTACCGTTTCGGTCCACATTGATAGGAATCCTGGAGAAATCGATATTACGGACTCGATTCCGTCCGCCACCGATCACAGAGTTCCGTTCGGAGCGTTGCTGGAGGGCATGAGCAGCACGGGCCACATCACTGTTGCCAACCTGGACACCAGCTACGACCTCATCATCTCGGAAATCGAGTTGCATGGTGAGTATTTCAATGATTTCGAGAGCGGCGAAGCCGCCGATTGGGTCCCGGACCAGGCTTCGTCGTGGTCGGTCGTTGCCGGGGAATACAAGGCCGAAGTATCAGGACAGGATTACATGGTGAGCTACTACGCCGGCGACTCATGGGATGACCTGTCGGTCAGCGCCTTCTGTCGTCGATCGGGTAGCATCTACTCCGCGGCAGGAATCGCGCTGAGAACGAGCGTCGGTTTTGACGAGGGGGCAGGTGACGGATATGTGTTCAGCATTAGCGCATCTGGAAGCTATTGCATCTGGAAGCAGATTGATGGGGCGTTCACATGGCTTCAGTCCTGGACGTCATCGGCGGCGATCAACGCGGACACCAATATCCTGACCGCCAGTGCCGAGGGAACAGATTTGCGATTCCTTATCAACGGTATTCCTGTGTGGGATGGAACGGATTCCGATCTGACAGCAGGTCACATCGGTGTGTGTGGGTTCTCCATGCCGGGCGACGAGACGACGCACTTCTTCGACAATGTCGACGTGAGTGACCCCATCACGGCTGAAGGATCGCCCACCGCAGAGCAGGCCTGGTACAACGGGCATACGGCACCCCGTGATCTTGCCAAGGAGTTCGATCCCGATTGGGTTGTGCTTCCCTACAACGGGTCCATCACAGAACCATCGCGCATTGAGATATTCTCCTCGCAGCCGCCCATTCGCTGGGAGAACGTTCCTTCAACCCCTTTGGTTATTGCTCCCGGCGACGCGGTGACTATCGATGTGGTCTATGAGCCGACATCCATTGGCGATCATAAGGCGCACATCGTCTTTCTGAGCAATGACCACGACGAACCCGCGTTGGCGGTCCATGTGACAGGTGCGCGTGTGTTCGACTACCTGGACATCTCGCCTGCTACAGCGTCCCTTTTCTCCGGGCACCCGGGGGGACCGTTCGCGCCTGACGAACAGGTCTATGCTCTATCCAACCGGGGCCCCGTTTCCGTTGTGTGGGAGGGCGACGTATCCAAAGAGTGGTTCGGGATTTCTCCCGTGGCCGGAACGCTCGAAGCCGGAAGCCAGACCAACCTGACTGTGCATTTGGAGTCCGGCGCAGAAGGGCTCGCAGAAGGTGTAAACACAGGAAAGGTAACCGTATCCGACCTCACGACCGGTATTCCACAGGAGAGAGATGTCAGCGTAACGGTATTCAAGAGCCCGGAGGCGTGGGTGGCGCCAACGTCCATAGCAGTGACCAATTTTGCAGGCATGTTGTCACGTGTTCCTCTTTCGATCGGCAACAGTGGAGATGCCGAACTGAACGTTTCGGTGAGGGCACGTGAGATACGTGCGCCGGCCATGCAGTCGCTCTCCGTCACAATGTCCGACACTGCGCTACCGGCTGGACACGATTTCTCTCAACCCCTCGCAGGGGTGCAGCATGCTACGAACTCATTGATCGTGCGTTTTGCGGACCCGGCAATAGGCCGGAAAGGACATACTCTCCTGAACGCCCTTGGTAGCGCTCGGATCGTCCGGAAATTCAAGCTGGTTCCGGGCCTGTGTGTGGTGGAATTGCCGACGTCCACGGAAGTATCCGAGGCCCTACAGTCACTCAACGCGGACGCTGGCATCCTGTATGCGGAACCCAATTACGAGGTGAAGGCATTTGGGACCATTCCCGATGACGTTGACTTCGATGAGCTCTGGGGCATGCACAACACCGGACAGACGGGAGGCACTGAAGATGCTGATATCGATGCGCCCGAAGCATGGGATATGCATGTGGGGCGCCGAGACGTGGTGGTTGCCGTAATTGACACCGGTGTGGATTACACCCATGAGGACCTGGTGGCCAACGTATGGACCAATGAGGGGGAAATCGCTTCCAACGGCATCGATGATGACGGAAACGGCTATGTGGATGATGTCTATGGGTACGACTTCCATAACAGCGATGCAGATCCTATGGACGACCATGGTCACGGCACTCACTGTGCCGGAACCATTGGGGCAGAAGGAGACAACGGTATTGGTGTGGTCGGCGTGAACTGGCAGGTACGGATCATGGCACTGAAGTTCCTCAGCTCGTTCGGTTCCGGGTCCACGGTAGATGCCATTTCCTGCATCGAATACGCAACGGCCATGGGCGCCCACGTCATGAACAATTCCTGGGGCGGCGGGGGCTATTCACAAGCGCTGAAGGATGCCATTGATGCGGCCGGCACCACAGGCGTTGTATTTGCCGCAGCAGCAGGCAACGACTATGGGAACGACAACGACGCCTCTCCGCAATACCCGGCCGGTTACGACTCGGAGAATATCATTGCCGTGATGTCAACGGACCATGAGGATAGTCGGTCCTATTTCTCTAACTACGGTGAAACTTCGGTCGATATAGGCGCCCCGGGCAGCGATATCCTAAGCTGCAAGCCGGGGAACGACTATCAGACGATGAGCGGCACGTCCATGGCCACGCCGCATGTGGCCGGTGCAAGCGCCATGCTCAGAGCCATCAACCCCATGTTGACACCGGCCCAAATCAGGGCAGTGCTCATGGAAACTGCCGACCCTACACTTCCAGGAGAATGTGTGTCCGGTGGACGCCTCAATCTAGCCAGTGCCGTTGCCGGGATGTGGGCACCGTGGCTGACGGTAGTGCCCGACTCAGCGGCAGCTATCGTCCCCGGCGCAGCCGTTGATGTCGAAGCGATTCTGGATGCGTCGGATCTGAAGCCGGGCGAGTATCAGGGCGAAATCATCATCGCCACCGATGATGTTGAACAGCCACAAGTCGTTGTTCCCGTGGTATTCGATGTGATGGCGCCCGAAATCGCGATGGCGCCCGACACAGTGGAATTCGAAACATCATGGGGTGAAATGCCCACGACCGATTGGGGCGACTTCGCCATGACAAATGAAGCCGGCGTGTCAGTGACATGGGAAGGGTCACGTTCCGTATCTTGGATCGATATCCCCGTATCCAACGGAACCCTCACAGCAGGAGAAGTAGGGTTGTTCTATGTGGTCTTGAATGACCAGATCACCAGCTTTTCGCCGGGTGTCTACTTCACCCAAGTCTCCGTGTCGAACACCACCAGCGGATGCGTTCAACAACGTGACGTGCGCTTGATTATTAGCCCACCAGACGGCGACCCCATCCACAACTTCACCTTCGACAGCAATCCAGGATGGACAGCTGAAGCCGGCTGGGCATTTGGCACACCGCTGGGCAACGGCTCTCATGCCGGGGATCCGTTGGGCGGTCACACGGATATCAACGTATATGGCTACAACCTGAACGGGGACTACGAGAACGATCTCACGAATCGATATCTGACAACGGGTAGCCTGGATTGCTCAAACTACCGGGATGTTGTCTTGTCGTTCTACAGGTGGCTCGGCGTTGAACACTCAGCGTTTGATCACGCACAGGTTGAGGTCAGCAGCAATGGCACACATTGGACGTCTGTGTGGTCCCATGACGGCGGCACCATCTCCGATGCCGCGTGGTCCAATGTCATCTATGATATCTCCGGCGTTGCCGACAATCAGTCCTCGGTGTTCCTTCGCTGGTCGATGGGCCCGACCGACTCATCGGAGACACACCCCGGCTGGAATATTGATGACGTGGTAGTCAGTGGCGTGTACATGGATAACTTCATGCTGTCCGTAGAGTCTGAACATGGAACGACTACACCGGCTCTCGGCGAGAATGTTTTCGCGGCGGGAGCTACGGTGGTCTGCTCCGTTGTCGATTCTCCGGTGCTTGAAGACAATAGCATGTTCCTCTGCACAGGATGGCAAGGGACAGGCTGTGCTCCCGCAACCGGAACAAGTACGAATACGGGATCGTTCATCCTTACCAACGATACCAGCGTGATCTGGCATTGGGAGACGAACTACTGGCTCCACACATACGCCACCGGAAACGGAGGCGTGTCCGTGGACCCAGGCTGGTTTGAAAACAGTACAAGTTTCTGGATGTCGGCAACAGCGAGTCTCTACTCTGCGTTCGGGGCATGGGAGGGCGACACGAACGGATGTGACACGGTCCATACCCAGATCCTGGTCCGCATCAGTCACCCGCGGCAGATTGGGGCCACCTTTGTTGACGAAACCACTGCACGAGGAACGCCCTTCTGGTGGCTGGCGGCACACGACCTGACCAACGGTGGATTCGCCGTTCAAGACGAGCTTGATCTGGATGACGACGGCATGCCTGCGTGGAAGGAGTGGATTGCCGGCACGGATCCAAACGATCCGTTAAGCGTGTTCCACGTCGTTCATGTTGCCCACCATCAGGCCGGTCGCGTTCCGGTGACGTTTACGACCGTGCCCGGGCGTACCTACAGTGTGCGTTCCTGCACCGACTTGAGTAATGCCAGTTGGGCGCTACAGTCCGTGGCATCCCGCGAGTTTGGCCCGCTTTCGTCGGCGTCCGCCATGGCTACTGCTGAGAGCATGACGCTCTACGTGCCTTCCGGCGGACACAGCACCTTCTACTGCATTCTTGTGGAGCAATAGGGCGTCTGGAAAAGTCCTACTGTCGTATTGACTTCATCCGCGCACATGCTATCTTATGCGCCCGTTTCAAGTGTTCCGGCGTAGCTCAATGGTAGAGTAGGTGACTGTTAATCACTTGGTTGCTGGTTCGAGCCCAGCCGCCGGAGCCAATCTCACCTTTCCCATGGCAGACCCCCTTCTTTTCACCACCTCTATCACCCTATCATCTGTCACTTTCTGGTTTGCATGGCCAGGGGGCGGGGGTAACATCAGGATGATGCTTCTGATTTAGGGGTAGGCCCCGGGAGAGTTGCTATGGCCAGAAAAAAGAGAGTCGAACCGGACGATGTTCCGATCGATGCGGAGTTGATCTCCGATGAGGATGGCGCGACATCCAACGAGACGGATCTCGTGTTGGCGCGCGATGTCTTTCCGGGACAGTTGCCTATCATTCCTCTGAATCACCGGCCGCTCTTTCCGAAGATGCAGGTCCCGATGATCGTCGATAACGATCCGCTGCGCGATATGCTGGTGGAGACGTTCGAGGCCGGCACGAAGTTCGTGGGCCTGGTCATGCGCAAACCCAGCTCCGTCAACGGGGACGAGGATGGCCCGCCGAAGGGGTCCGACCTCTATCGCGTCGGTGTTATCGCCGAAATTCTGGATCTCCAGCAGCCGCAGCCCAAGGGCCCCATCCAAGTTCTCCTCGGCGCCCTCGAACGTTTCCGGATCACCGGCATTGCACAGGAGAGCCCCCACATCGTCGCATCGGTCGAGTACCTCTTCGAAACGGAGATGGCCCGGAACGATGAGTTGAAAGCCTATTCGCTGGCCGTGGTGAAGAGCCTGAAAGAGTTGATCCAGCTCAATCCGCTCCATCGCGAGGAGATGGCGCTCCTGATGGCGCAGTCGCCCGTCAACGAACCGGGGTGCCTGGCCGACTTTGCCGCCGCCATGACCAGCTCGGAACCGCAGGAGCTGCAGGAAGTGCTCGCCGCCGTCCGCATCCGCACCCGCTTGGGCAAGGTGCTGCTACTCCTGCAGAAAGAGATCGATATCTCCAAGCTGCAGGTGAAGATCAGCAAGCAGATCGAAGAGAAACTGACGACCCGGCAGCGCCAGTTCTTCCTCCGCGAGCAACTCAAAGCCATTAAAAAGGAGCTGGGCATCGAGAAAGAAGGCAAGGAAGCCGAGGCGGAGCGGTTCGAGAAGCGCATCAAGACGCTGACCCTCACCGACGAGGCCCGCGAACGAATCGACGAGGAGATGAACAAGCTCAAGCTGATCGAGCCCACCTCGCCCGAGTTCAACGTGTCGCGCAGTTACCTCGACTGGCTGACCGTTCTGCCGTGGGGCATCTTCACAAAAGACAGCTACGACATCGCCAAAGCGGGGCGGATCCTCAACCGCGATCACTACGGACTCGAAGACGTGAAGAATCGCATCCTGGAATTCCTTGCCGTTGGCATCATGAAGGGCAACATTTCCGGCTCGATCCTCTGCTTTGTAGGCCCGCCGGGTGTAGGCAAGACCTCGATCGGTCAGTCCATCGCACGCAGTATCGGCCGCAACTTCTACCGCTTCTCCGTGGGCGGCATCCAGGATGAAGCCGAAATCAAGGGGCACCGCCGCACCTACATCGGCGCCCTGCCGGGCAAATTCATCCAGGCCATCAAGACCTGCAAGAGTGCCAATCCCGTGATCATGCTCGACGAGATCGATAAGATCGGCCAGAGCTACCGGGGGGATCCGGCATCGGCGCTTCTGGAAGTCCTTGATCCTGAACAGAATAGAGATTTCTTAGACCACTACCTCGATGTGCGATTCGATCTCTCCAACGTGTTCTTCATCTGCACGGCAAACCAGCTCGATACCATCCCGCGCCCGCTTATCGACCGCATGGAGATCATCAAGCTGTCCGGCTACATCCTGGAGGAGAAGCTGCAGATTGCGCGGCGCTACCTGTTCCCCAAGCAGCTCAAGGCGCATGGCCTCAAACGGTCACAGCTCGCCATCACGATGCGCGGCCTGCGCCGGATCATCGATGGGTACGCCCGCGAACCGGGTGTGCGTGGGGTCGAAAACCATATCAAGCGCATCGTGCGCAAATCGGTCAAGCGCATCGTCGAGGGCCACGACGAGAAGATCACGATCGATGCCAAGGACGTCGAACCGCTGCTGGGCAAGCCGGTGTTTACGGATGATGACTTCTTCAAAAATCCCACCGTGGGCGTTGTGACCGGCCTCGCGTGGACCAGCATGGGCGGCGATACGCTGGCGATCGAGGCCACGAGCGTGGATACCGGCAAACCCGGCTTCAAGCAAACCGGCCAGCTTGGCGACGTGATGGTGGAGTCCACTGAGATCGCCTATACCTATATAAGGGGCTTTCTCAGCGACAACAAGAAAGCCTCCGCCGTGTTGCAGCATCAGTTCATCCACCTGCATGTCCCAGCGGGCGCCACGCCCAAAGATGGACCCTCGGCAGGCATTACGATGGCCTCGGCGCTCTATTCGCTGACAACCGGCAAGCGGATCAAGAAAGGCTTTGCCATGACCGGTGAGTTGACCCTTACCGGACGCGTCATGCCGATCGGCGGAATCAAAGAGAAGACCATCGCCGCCAAACGGGCCGGTATCCACAGCCTGGTCTTCCCCGAAGCCAACCGCAAAGACTTCGAGGAGCTTCCCGCCCATATTCGCAAGGGCCTGAAACCCAACTACGTCTCAACGTTCCCGGAGGTAGTGAAGATCTGTTTCTAGTATTGTGACACTGGCCCCGCAAAGGGCGAGTATTTACGATGTCATCCCGAGCTTGCCGAGGGATCTCTGTGGCGCACAGTAACTTAGAGATTCCTCGACTTCGCTCGGAATGACAGGCACTTGCTACGCGGACGTTTCAGTTACTACACTGGCCCGCTGTCGCTGAAGCTATGGTGATAAAGACGAACGTAAAGAAAACATGAAGATCGTAGCCGCCAAGAATATGCCGTTTGTAGCCGAAGCGTTCGGCACGCTGGGTGATGTCACGTTGCTGGATGGTCGCGACATTACGGCGGACGACGTCCGCGATGCGGATCTGCTCGTTACCCGATCCACCACCCCCATCACGCCGGCACTTCTCGAGGACAGCCAGGTCGAGTTCTACGGCACGGCCACGATCGGTACCGACCACATTGATATTCCCTATCTCGAGGAGCGCGGCATCCGCTGGTGTTCCGCGGCCGGCTGCAATGCCAACAGCGTGTCCGAGTATCTCACTGCTGCCCTGCTCTGCGTGGGGCAGAAACACGGTATTGCTTTGGCCGGCAAGACGATTGGCGTCATCGGCGTCGGCAATGTCGGCACACGTGTGGTTAAGAAGGCCGCCGCCCTGGGCATGACGATGCTCCCTAATGACCCGCCGCGTGAGCGCGCGGGGGACCGCGCGCCGGAAGTCGGAGGCCAGAGGTCGGAAATCGGAAATCGGAAATCGGAAGTCGGAACAAGTTGGGCGGCGCTGCCTGATGTATTGGCCCATTCCGACATCGTCACCCTTCACACGCCCCTGACGTACGAAGGGAAGGATGCCACTTACCACTTGGCCGATGATGATTTCTTTGCCCAGCTCAAACCCGGCTGCATCTTCGTAAACGCCGCCCGCGGCCCGATTGTTGATACGGACGCACTACTGCGCGCGATGGACCGCGGCATCGTCGCGCATGCCATTATCGATACCTGGGAGGGCGAACCGGACTTCCGGACGGATCTCCTGGAGAGAGTTGCCATCGCCAGCCCACATATTGCCGGCTATTCGTACGAAGGCAAATACATGGGCACCGTCACGGTCTACCGCGAGGCCTGTCGCTTCCTCGATGAGCCACCCTCCTGGACCCCCGACGCGCTCCTTCCGCCCCCGGTCGTGCCGGAATTACGGGCGGATCCCGACCTGTCGACAGAGGCCGCGCTCTGGGAACTGGTCCGCAGCGTGTATGACATCGAAGCCGACGATGCCCGCATGCGCGCCGTGCCGGCCGGTGGCGAGGCGGAACGGCGTGCCCATTTTGACGGCTTAAGGAAGGCTTACCCCATCCGCCGCGAGTTTCGCTTTACTGAAGTGCAGGCAAAAGACACACTATCTGCTCTGCAAGACAGTATTAGGAACTTGGGATTCTCAGTGAAGGCATAGGAACGGTCCCCCCTGCCGAGCGCAGCGAGGCACTATCCAGTCCATCCTGTTAATCCTGTCAGAAGAAACGGAAAACAACCATGGATAACCTGAACATACAGCTCTGCCCCGAAACAGGCATCTGCTCGATTATCAAGGAAGACGGTACGAAGGTCGACCTGATGCCGACCGAGGTGACCCAGCTGCGCGAGGCAACCGATGGCGAGACCGTCAAACAGGTGCTGAGCGAGGTCGACAGCGGCTTTGCTGATGGCCTCGACGCCGAACAGGCGGCTTATGTGGCCGAGAAACTGAAATAGAAACGGGACAGTCATATGAGCATGGAACGAGACGATCTGCGACGCGGGCTGCGCAATTTTGAAACGCGCGCCCGCATGATTGAAGCTGCGGTAGACGAAGGTGAAGGCTGCATCGATACCGTCTTGCCGCTACTGCACGACCGTAGCGAGTCGGTGCGCTGGTCGGCCATCCGGATTTTGACCGAGATCGGAAACGATCGGGCGATCGGGCCGCTGGTCGGCGTTCTCGAGCGGGGCAAGAACGAGACCGACACGCTCAATGCGCTGTGTACGATCAGCGGTCAGGACTTCGGCACCGATATCAAGGCATGGCGACAGTGGCTGCTGGAGGACCCCGAGCTGCGGGCTACGGCGACGGACGGTATCCTGCCAGACGACTCACTGCTGGCGGCAGCCATTGAAGGTCTTCCCGTTGCCGTGAGCGGCAGCGGCCAAGAGTATGCCCTGACCGTCTCCCTGCCCGAAAACCGCTCCCAGCAGGTCTGGATCGACTTTTCAAAGAAAGATAATGATGACCGGGCCATGGTCCAGCTCTGCACCCCGTGCGGAGATGCCGACGAGGTGCGCTATGAATGGGCGCTCAAGCTGAACATGGCCATTCCTTATGGCGCCATTGCCGTGGCCGAGCTCGACGGCAAGAAGTGTTTTGCGATGGTCGATGCCTACCTGCGCGCCACGTGCGATCCCGAGGACCTGGCGAAATCATTGATGAGCCTGGCCGAACAGGGCGATGCCATCGAGAAGGCCCTCGCACACGAAGACCGGTATTAGATGGGTGGGGAGGTGTCCAGGGGGAGAAAGTATTCCATTATGAAGCGCTCTTATATTTGTTTCCTGGCTATCTGTTTCATCACGCTCAGCGGATCCTGTCGACTTGACGCCGCGCAGCCGGCCGCCAAGCCCGTGCCCGGCAAGGAGCAGAAAGCTGCAAAACCCAAGCCCGATCCCCGTTTACGGCATATTCCCGTAGAGCATCACGAATACGTCAAGACCCTTGAGAAGGAACAGGCGCGGATGATGTCGCCTTGGTTCAAGGCACAGGATCTGTACCACCAGGCCCACGAATACGCCACCGTCTTTGGGCTCCGCGTACGCAGAAGTGCCCGTAAAAAGGTACCCAGCCTGATAGCTAAGGCTAAGAAAGAGGAAGAGAAGTTCCGCAAAGCTTATGACCGATTTCGTAAACCACTCGAAAAGAAGGAGGGCGAGCTCAAGGACCGCGCCATGAAGCTCTCGGAAAAGGAAGGCGCCCTCGACGACCCACTTGTCAACAAGCGTCTCGACGAATTATACGATGAAGCATTCGTCTATGGACAGAAGCTCAACGCCCTCAGTGCCCTTCAGAAAGTATTCCACCACTCCGTCAAGATGCCCGACGAGTTGTCGCTTCTGGGCATCAGCTCGCACGACTCCACCGCCAGCCAAGTGGCCAGAGACAACCCAAAACTCGTCGAGGCAAGATTCATAATCAAGGATTGCGAAGCCGATATGGCCCTTTTGGAAAAATTGAAGGCTGAGATCGCGGCCAACCCGACGAAGCGCTGGAGTTCATCGAACGAAGCCCACGTCAAGAGAGCTAAGCTGACGCTCGAGAAAGCCGTTACCGTCCTCGAACGCGAGGTAGAGAAAGCCAAGACACCATTCTTGCGTGAAGCCGAGAAGCTGAAAAAGAAGGTCGAATCGACTCAGAAGAAGATTGAAGAGCTTGAGAAGCGCAAGCGCAAGACGGTCAATTACTACCAGCGTCTGAGCGAGTACGATGGTGATATGCAGCGCCACCTCAAAGCCGCCGCCCTGATCGACAAGCTGGCCATCTGGAAGAAGCCCGAGAAGAAGAAAGCCCCTGCCAAGAAGCCTGCACCGAAGAAGGGCGGGCACTAAGCGGGCTTACGCGCCCTTGCCAACCAGTGTGGCATTGGCGGCGGAACCGGCTGACAACTGAAGTCGACAAATCCCGCTGTCGTCAGCCATTCCGCCAGGTCCTCGTCTGAGAATACCCATCCGTTTGTCGTCGTCAGGGCCATGTTGACCGCGAACAGCGCCGAAAACGACGGCCGGCAACGTGTAGCGTCGGTCATCATATCCAGCACGTTGATGACGCCGCCCGGCTTGAGGGCTTTGTGGCAACGCGTGAAGATATCGACAATCGATTCGGGTGATTCCTGGTGCAGGACGCCCAGGATGTTGACGACATCGTTCTCACCCGGGAACTCGGCCGTGTGATAGTCGCCTGCGATACAGGTCACCCGGTCGGATACGCCGGCCGCTTCTACCAGCTCCGAGGCAATGGCCACCACCCCCGGCAGGTCCATCATCATACACGTTAACCCGGGCTGCTGCTGTGCCGCCAGGATCGCATAGGCGCCCGAGCCGCCTCCGATATCGAGCAGGTGTCCCGATTCCGGGAGCTGCAGCATCGGAATCACCATGCGGCCGATTCCCATCGCGCGGCCATGCATGGCCATAACAAACGCGCGTGTCCGCGCGGGGTTATCGCCAAGATGGATTTCCGGTGCTTCAACCGGCTTGCCGTTGCGGACCAGCTCCGGGAGCGCCCCCCACGCTGCGTAGACATCACGGTTATAGCGGATAGCACGGCTTAGATCGCCAGCCGCACCCGACACCAGGAACGCGGCTGTTTCGGGGGTGTTGCAGTAGGATACGTCCTGTTTGATCAACAGCTCCAGCGCCACACAGGCATCGAGCAACAAGCGTGTCGCGCGCGGATCCAGTTCGAGCGCCGCGGCAACTTCGGCGGCATCTGCAGACCCGGATTCGGCAAGCTGCCTGAAGATTCCCAGATCCGAAGCTGTAAACAGGACGCACGAGTCATAAAAAGCGCTGGCCAACTTCATGATTCGATCGGGTCGTAGTGTCATCGTCATCTCCCTCTCCACCCCTTCTTTACCTCTGACTTACTCTCGGACACAATCCGAACGAGGGTCAAGCGACTAATATTCCCGCCTTGAGCGACGTTCCATTTATGAGCAGTATACAGGGATTAACAGAGACAGGGAACACCTGCGGGCGCGAAAGAATACGTCAACATGACAATCATCGAACCACATATTCATATGTACTCGCGCACGACCGACGACTACCAGGCCATGTATGCCGCTGGTATCCGCGCATGCGTGGAGCCCTCTTTCTGGCTGGGACAGAATCGTCGCTATGCCGGGACCTTCTTTGACTATTTCGCCCTGATCCTCGACTTCGAAACCGTGCGGGCGCGTCGTTTCGGGATCGATCACTTCGCTGCCGTAGCGCTCAACCCCAAGGAGGCCGACGACCGTGGGTTGGCCGACGAGGTCATCGACGGTATGCCCGCATACCTCACCCACGAGCGTTGTGTTGCTCTCGGGGAGATCGGTTTCAACAACAACACGCCCAACGAGGAATACGCATTCGTCCGACAGCTCGCCATGGCGATCGAACGCGACATGCCGGTTATTATTCACACCCCGCATGTGGACAAGCTAAAAGGCGCCGAACGGATCAGCGCCATCCTGCGCGAACTGAACCCCAATCCTGATCGGATCGAGATCGACCACAACACCGAAGAGACCATGGCGATCAGTCGCGAGACGGGCTGCTATTGCGGCATGACGGTCTACCCCATTTCCAAGCTCACCCCGGCCCGTGTGTCGGGCATCATTCGGGAGTTCGGCAGTGAACGCATGGTTGTGAACGGCAGCGCCGACTGGGGCATCTCGGACCCGCTCAGCCTGGTCAAGGTGGTCGAGTTTATGGCAGCAGACGGACATGACGACGCCACGATCCGGCGCATTGTCTGCGATAATGCCATGACCTTCTACGCCGGTTCGCCCAACTGGAAACCCGAGCTCGACTTGGCGCCGGTGGACCCCAACATGTTCCAGAGGTGATCGATTGGCTGCTGACCCGAAGCTTCGTGCCTGGCTGCAGCTCGTGCGGCCGCCCAACCTCCTCACTGTGCCCGGTGACCCCTTGGCAGGTGCTTGCCTCCTGTTGGCGGAACGCCAGCAGGGATGGCCCATGGCTGCACTTCCCGCTACAGCAGTAGCTCTTGCGCTCTACGCTGCCGGCCTGATCATCAATGACTGTTTTGACCTGGAGGAAGACCGGCAACAGCGACCCGACCGTCCTCTTCCCTCGGGTCAGGTGCGACCCGCCCACGCCGCCGCTGCCGCTGCATGCCTCGTCGTTCTGGCCCTGGTGCTCGCCGCGACCATTAACGCCGCAACCTGTGCTATTGCTGCAATCTTAACCGGCGCCATCCTGCTGTATAACGGTTTCCTGAAAGGCATCCCCGTAGCCGGACCCCTCATGATGGGGCTCTGCCGTGGCCTTAGCCTGCACCTCGGCTCGGCGGCCGTGAGTGGCTCTCTCTCTCTGACCGGCCTCCGCGCTGCGGCGGCCCTCGTGTTGACGCTCTATGTGGCCGCCGTGACCGCGGTAGCCGACCGCGAACACACGACCGTTGTGCTGGGACCGAACCGCTGGTTGCCGCTCGTGGCCGTGCTGCCGCTTCCCGCCATTTTGTTGCTCGGGACTCGCGGTTGGGCTCTACTGGGTCTGGTACCAGCCGCTGTCGCAGTGGGCAGTGTAGTCCACCTGGGATCGGTGCTGCGCGGTCGACCCGCCCCGAAGCTTGTCCAGGCCTCGATCGGCCGATATATCCGTCTCTTACTACTGGTGCAGGCCGCTCTCTGTTTTGTAGAGTGGCCGGCCGGTGTTGTGATAGCCTTGCTCCTGTTATTGTTGTGGCCGGCAAGCGGCCGGTTGGGGCGCTTGTATTACGCGAGCTGATATATCATGCCTGAAAAGAAGATGCTTGTAGTCCAGGTCGCCGCGCTCGGGTGGGAACTCGTACAGCGTCATGGACTGGAGCTGCCTGGGCTGACATTCCAACCAACGGCCTCAATCTTCCCCGCCCTGACGTGTCCCGTGCAGGCCACAATACGCACGGCTGCTCTGCCGGCCGAACATGGTATGCACTGCAACGGAGTGTATGATCGCCGGTTGCGCAAGCCATTCTTCTGGGAACAGTCTGCCGCACAGGTGTCCGGATCCCGCATCTGGGACGATTTCCGCACCGGTGGCGGTACCGTAGGCATGCTCTTCTGGCAGCAAAGTCTGGGCGAGCGCGTCGACTGGGTGTTGTCCCCCGCACCTATTCACCGCCACCATGGTGGTATGATCCAGGACTGCGCCGGACGACCGGATACACTCTATCCCCGTCTGCGGAAAGCGCTCAAACGCCCTTTCAATCTCATGCGCTACTGGGGCCCGCTGGCTTCACCGGACTCCTCGCAGTGGATCGCCGAGGCCACGGCCAGCCTGATGGCCTGTCCCGCAGCACCACATCTGCTGATGACCTACCTGCCGGCCCTGGATTATGACCTGCAGCGCTATGGTCCCTCCGATCCACGCTGTGGCAAGGCGTGGCGACAGACCGTGAAGCAGCTCACACTATTGGCCAACGCCGCGGCGCGACACGGCTACGAGCTGACCATGTACGGCGACTATGCCATCGCCGACTGCCCGGGCGGCGCACTCTATCCCAACCGCATCCTGCGCGAGGCGGGACTACTCACGGTGCGCCCCGTCAAGCGGATGGCTTATCTCGATGCTTTTCATACACCCGCCTTTGCCATGGTTGACCATGAAATTGCTCATGTTTACGCCACATCCGATGCACACCGTGCCGCCGCAGCCGACGTGCTTCGCACCGCCCCCGGAATCAGCGACGTCTACGAGACCGGGGGCAATGGGCCCGATCTTGTTGCCGTTGCCGGAGAAGGTCACTGGTTCTCCTATCGCTGGTGGGATTCACCACGCGAGGCGCCCGACTATGCCGCGCATGTCGATATACACAACAAGCCCGGCTTTGACCCCTGCGAGCTCTTTTTCGGCTGGCCTCCAGGTTCTGTTTCGCAGAATGACCGCCGCATCGGCGGCACCCATGGGCGGACCGGCCCCGGTCGTGAAGTGGCGTGGGCATCCACCTGCCTTGAAGCAAGTCCCGGGAGCCTGCTGGACCTCTCCCGCAGTCTAGGCACATGGTTGGGGGCCCCACTATGATAACGGAAACCTATCACCAGCACCTCACCGTAACGTATGACTACCCGGTCCACTTCACGCACCATGTTATTGATCCTTCTAACTCATTGCTAGCCAATACGTTGAGTCGGCTGGAGGAGGACCGCCGTCATCGTGTTCAGGTCTTTGTCGATGCCGGTCTGGCCCAGGCATGGCCGGATATCAACGCGCAGGTGACGGCCTATGCCGCAGCCTATCCTGAGCACATTGATCTGGTGGCTGCCCCGGAAACAGTTCCCGGTGGCGAACGAGCCAAGAACAGCCGGGATGCCGCGGAACGGGTCATGGAGAGCATTGCCGATCATCACCTCTGTCGCCAGAGCTTCGTTCTGGCAATCGGGGGCGGCAGTGTGCTCGATATTGTCGGGCTCGCCGCCACATTGGTCCATCGCGGTCTGCGGCAGATCAGGATACCAACCACCGTGCTGGCCCAGAACGACAGCGGCGTGGGCGTTAAGAACGGTATCGATGCCTATGGTATGAAGAACTTTGCCGGCACATTTGCCCCGCCCTTCGCAGTCATGATCGATCCTTCATTCCTGAAGACGCTCGATGATCGCTACTGGATCGGTGGCCTCGGTGAAGCCTTCAAGGTGGCATTGATCAAGGATTCCTCCTTCTTCAACTATCTTTCCCGCCACAGCGAGGCCCTGCGCCGACGCGATGAGAAGACGATCGAAACAGTGGTCCGTCGGTCGGCGTCGCTGCATCTCGATCATATCCGGGAAGGTGGAGATCCCTTCGAATTCGGGTCGGCGCGACCGCTCGATTTCGGGCATTGGAGCGCCCATCGGCTTGAGGTCATGTCGGGATACGAGATCGGACATGGATGTGCCGTGGCAATCGGCGTAGCCCTTGACTCCTTCTATGCCTTCGCTACCGGTCTAATCACGTCAACCGATTTCGATACCATCATCGCATCCATGCAAGGCGTCGGCCTTGCCGTTTGGAGTTCGCTCCTCGAGCGTTGCGACTCGGATGGCTCCCTCGCAATCCTGCGAGGTCTGCAGGATTTTCGCGAGCACCTGGGGGGCGAACTGCATATCACGCTGCCAGGTCCGATCGGAACACCCGTCGAGATCAACGAAATCGACCCTTCCATCGTGATCCGGGGCATTCAAGCGCTCAAGGCCTACGCATGAAGATCGATGCCAGCCCTCCCTGCCACCTGACCTACTGCATGAATGTCCATCCCGGTGAAACCTGGGATGACTGTGTGACAGCCATCCGCAACCATGTGGTGCCCCTGCGTGAGCGGATGGCACCGGGGCGGCCGTTCGGACTCGGACTCCGCCTCTCCAATGCCGCAACATTGGAAGCTACACCTGAGGCGCTATCCGCCATGCAGGCCCTTTTCGATGAACATGACCTCTATCTGCTCACTGTCAACGCCTTCCCGTACGGGACCTTCCATGGCGAGCGCGTGAAGGAGGCGGTCTACCACCCCGATTGGCGCACGGAGGAGCGACGTGATTATACTATCCGTGTGGCCGACATCTCCGCACGCCTCGCTTCGCCGGGCCAGACCGTCAGTATCAGCACCGTTCCCGGGTCCTATGGCGCGTGGATTTCCAGCGACGAGGATATTGCGAACATGGTCCAACAGCTGATGGAGGTCGTCGCCCACCTCGCCCATATCGAGAGAGAACAGGGCTGTCATCTGACTCTGGGATTGGAGCCGGAACCAGACTGCTTCCTCGAAACCACGGCAGATGCACTCGCTTTCTTCGGTGGCCCGATTAGGCGTATCGGGATACCATATCTTGATAAGCTGTTAAATACCAATATGTTATGTTATGGCTCCCTTATCGCAAGACACCTTGGCATATGTGTTGACACCTGTCACCTTGCCTTGCAGTTCGAGTCAGTCGATCAGAGCCTGCGCGCCCTGTTTGATGCCGGGATACTCATATCCAAAGTCCAACTGAGTTCAGCCCTGCACGCGCAGAACACACCGGAAGCTCGCGATGCACTCAGGGCATTCTGTGATCCGGTCTATCTGCACCAAGTCAAGGCACGGACAGCCGATGAGGAAGGTTCGCGGTCCTATTCCGACCTCGACATCGCGCTGGACACAACAACGGCCAATCCCGCCGAGACATGGCGCATCCATTTCCATGTGCCCCTTTACTTCGATTCCTACGGGTCCCTTGGTTCAACCGCCACCGATCTCTCACCCTCCTTCTTCAAAATGCTGAAGGATGTGGGTGTTTCCCACCTGGAGATCGAAACCTACACCTTCGATGTGCTCCCTCCTGGCCTCCGTGCCGCCGGAATCGACGAGAGTCTTGCGCGAGAGTACGCTTGGATTCGCTCCCGGCTCTAGACTGTTCGGGCCGGGTTCCTTGCAGAGTGCGAAGTTCTGAGTTGCCCTTGAGGGACGTTACGCTCTATTTTCGCGGCGTGAACAGCATCTTCTCCGACACCATAGCCGCAGTTTCCACTGCTCCCGGTCCAGCCGGTATCGCGATCGTGCGCTTGTCCGGTCCGCAGAGCCTTGCTATTGCGGATCTACTCGTGACGTGCGCAGGCGATCCTCCCTCTTCTCGCCCTGGCGGTACCTTTCTACACGGTCGCATTGTCAGCGACGGCGAGGAAATCGATGAGGCGGTTGTGCTGATCTTCCGCGCCCCGCACAGCTACACACGCGATGACGTCGTGGAGATCCAGGGCCACGGCGGCCAGGCCGCGGCACAGCGCCTGCTCGAGGCCGTCCTTAATGCCGGGGCCCGGATGGCGGATCCCGGTGAGTTCACTCGACGTGCTTTTCTCAACGGCCGGATCGACCTGGTGCAAGCCGAGGCCGTTGCCGATCTCATTCGCGCCCGTTCCGATCGCGCCGCTGCTGCCGCCGTTGAACAGCTTGAGGGCCGTCTCAGCACACAACTCAACACGCTGTATGATCACCTCATGGCGGCCGTCGCCGATCTTGAAGCATCCCTCGACTTTGAGGAGGGCGAGTTGCCCGCGTCCGTCCTCGACAACACCGACGCCACACTCGCCGCCGCAGAGGACGAGATCGCCGCCCTGCTCTCAACCTGGGAGGAAGGCCATCTCCTGCGTGATGGGGCGCGTGTCGTGATTGCCGGACAACCCAACGTCGGCAAGTCAACCCTCATGAATCGGCTCCTCGGCAAAGAGCGATCAATTGTCACACACCTCCCCGGCACCACCCGCGACACCATCGAAGAGACGCTCATTCTGGGCGGAATTCAAATGCGCCTCACGGACACCGCCGGCCTGCGCGATACATCGTGTCTCGTTGAACAACAAGGAGTTACGCGTGCCACAGACAGTATAGATCAAGCCGATCTTGTGCTCTACCTGATCGACGCCTCGCAAGCCTCGACCGGTGCGGATCTCGCCAAGTTGCAGGCTCTCCAGCCCGAGCGGACCGTAGTCGTACAGAACAAGTGCGACCTCGTGGACGGTCCTCCCGGCATCCCCGATGGACCCTTTGAAACTATCGCGTGCAGTGCGGTGGAAGACGTCGGCATCGACGACGTGCAGGATGCGTTGCGGAGTCGACTCGTTCAAATGGACACCCCTCCCCATGCCGTCATCTCCGAACGCCACCGTGCGTTGCTGAGTGGCGCCAGAAAACTGATCGATGATGCAAGGAAGCTCGCCTCCCAGGATGAGGCCCTCCTTGTCCCCGCCGCCGACATGCTCCGCGCCGCCCTCGACATGCTCGGAACGATTACCGGCAGGACCTACACCACCGAACTCCTGGACACAATCTTCAATCGGTTCTGCATCGGAAAGTAGAGCCACAGAAACTATGAACTACGACATCATCATCGTTGGTGCAGGCCATGCCGGGTGTGAGGCGGCTCTGGCTGCTGCGCGCATGGGGATGCAGACCGCGCTCATCACCATGCAGCCGGATAAGGCCGCCAACATGCCGTGCAATCCTTCGATCGGTGGTATCGCCAAATCCCACCTCGTATTCGAGGTCGATGCCCTGGGCGGCGAGATTGGTCGCAACACCGACCTGACCGGAATCCAGTTTCGTGTTCTGAATACGAGAAAAGGCCCGGCGGTACAGGCGAATCGCGCCCAATGCGACAAGAAAGCCTACAACGACCGTATGTGCCGTGTTCTCCAGCGCACCGGGAACCTTGAGCTTGTTGAAGGAAATGTCACCGGACTCAATATTGCAGACGACCACATCCGCGGTGTCCTCCTCGCAGATGGCACACATGTCAGCGCCAAGGCTGTGGTCATCTGTGCCGGCACCTCACTGCGAGGTACCATCCATATCGGCCAGGAAACAACACCCGGCGGTGGTGGCCAGCTTCCCGCAGCGAACGAGCTTAGCCTCGACCTCCAGTCACTCGGATTCCGAACCGCCAGGCTAAAAACCGGCACACCACCCAGATTGCACAGAGATAGCATCGATTATGACCGTTTAGCGCTGCAACCAGGTGTCGAACCCGCACCGTTCTTCTCCTGGACCGTGAAACGCCTCAACCGGATGTTCCACGTGGAACATATCCCAGAAGTCGACGAGATCCTCGAAATGTTCCACGTGGAACATGTACCTGGTGAGTGGACGTCTTCTCATCCATGTGAGCCCGGATCTTCTTCCCCACATTCCGCATTCGACATTCCGCATTCGACATTTCCCCTCATGCCCTGGGAACCGGGAGCAAACCAGATTCCGTGCTATCTGGGGCATACAACCGACGAAACACACCAAATTATCAGGGAAAACCTTCAACGAAGCTCCCTTTACGGGGGACAAATCTCGGGCACGGGCGTTCGCTATTGCCCGTCTGTTGAGGATAAGATCGTCAAGTTCCCGGAAAAACCTCAGCATCATGTCTTTGTTGAACCGGAGGGACGCGATACGGAGCTCATATATCCAAACGGCATCTCGAATAGTCTTCCTCGCGATGTCCAGACGCAGATGGTCCACTCGATCCCGGGACTCGAGACAGCAGAGATTCTCCAGTGGGCTTACGCCATTGAGTACGATTTCATTGATCCAACCCAGTTGACCCACACGCTGGAGACTAAAGCTGTCTCAGGACTTTACCTGGCCGGACAGATCAATGGCACGACAGGCTACGAGGAAGCGGCCGCCCAGGGGTTCATGGCGGGAGTGAATGCGGCACTGAAGGTCCGGGGTGAGGCGCCGTTCACGCTCCGACGAGATGAAGCCTATATTGGTGTCTTGATAGATGACTTGGTGATGAAGGGAACAGACGAGCCTTATCGCATGTTCACATCCCGGGCGGAGCATCGTCTGTTACTACGACAGGACAACGCGCGATTCAGGCTACGTGAGCATGCCGTGCGAATAGGTATCGCAGCGTCAGAGTTTTTATCTGAAACAGAGAGCTTTACGTCTGATGTGGGTGTGGAGCAGAAGCGCCTTCAGGAGACGCGTCTCAATGGTGAAACACTGCTGCATGCGTTGCGCCAGCCTGGAGTGAGCTATGCCGATCTGAACGGACGGCGAGAGGATCTGGATCCGGTTGTCACTGAACAGGTCGAGATCTGGGCTCGCTATGCCGGCTACATTGACCGGGAGTTGCGCGAGGTGGCAAAGCGACGCGATATGGAAGAGCGGCGCATTCCACCGGATCTCGACTATCGCGCCATTGATCCGCTTCGACTCGAAGCCCGTGAAAAACTCGATCGCATCCGTCCCGAAACGCTGGGCCAAGCCCTGCGCATCCCCGGCATCACCCCGGCCGATATCTCGGTGTTGATGGTGATTGTGGGGAGAACAGGGTCGGGAGAGTAACCACGAAGAGCGCGAAGGACACAGAGCAGGGGGTGAGATCCCTTTTCCTCGTTCTTTCCTTCGTGTCTTTTTGTCTTTCTGGTTGCATTTCCATAAGCCCTGTCTATGAGTAAGACTGGACATCCGTCCTTCCTTTTCGGATAGTGGGCACCCATGAGACACATGCTCAGACTTGAGGTGTCGGCTACCGCGATTGCGCACAATATCCGTGTGCTTCGCGAGGAAATCGGGCCGGATGTCCTGTTCTGCGCCGTGGTCAAAAGCAACGCCTACGGACACGGGATCAACCTGGTCTGGCCGGTTATCGCTGAGAACTCCGATTGGCTGGCCGTTGCGTCGGCTGACGAGGCCGTCGAGCTGCGCGATCTCGGGTATGCCGGGCCACTGCTCATGCTTTTCTGTGCGCGCTCCTGCGGGGTCGGCGCCGAGGCGATTGAGCTCGTCTCTGAACTGGTCGGTCGAGATGTCGTCCTGACCGTCACGGATCCGGCTGACGTGGAGCTGGTGAAGCTGGCGGCTGCGGATGCCGGCGCCCAGGCGGCCATTCATCTTGAGATTGATTCCGGCATGACTCGTAGCGGCACCGCGCCCGACCATGTACTCACACTGCTCGATACAATCCGAGAGACGCCGGAGATTCGACTGGACGGCCTCTATACGCACTTTGCCACGGCGGATGAGAAGGACGACTCCTTCGTTCATCAGCAGATGGACATCACAAATGAAGTTATAACTATTTCTGGTACAATAGGTTCTGTAATTACACACTATGCGAATTCCGCGGCGGCGATGCTCTTCCCCGGGGCCAGGATGGACATGGTTCGGGTTGGGCTGACGATGTTTGGTTGCCGTCCCGCACCCCACGTGGCTGCGGGGCTCGATCTCAGGCCGGCGCTGCGATTGACATCCACCATCATGCAGATCCATGAGGTGCCGCGTGGCGCGCGTGTTGGGTACGGCCTGACCTACACCTGTGAGCGGCCAAGCCGTATCGGGCTTGTCGCGGGTGGCTATGCTGACGGTTACCTCCGCGCGCTCTCCAGCAGCGGCGTGGTGCGGATCGGCGACGGCGTCGCCCCGGTGGTTGGACGCGTATCGATGGACCAGATCACGGTGGACCTGACCGATCTTCCCTCGGCCATGGTCGGCGACCCGGTTGAGTTGATCGCCAACGACAGCTCCGCACCCAACAGTGCCGAGGCGCTGGCCAAGGCGGCAGGGACCATACCCTATGAGATTCTGACCCGCATGGATTCGCACCGCATGGGGCGTATCCTCGTTGACGCCTGATGGGCGACGGGTTCAAATCCAATATCCAACACTTAAATCCAATGACCACGTGCGTGCAGGTAGCGAATGGCCAGTCTGAAAGCGCCCCATTCGCTGTACACGCCCACTTGGGAGTTGGACATTCCTTGTTGAATGTTGGATATTGATTTTGGTCCTAAGAACATGCTGCTATCCCGCAGGAGGATAAGGTTGCAGAATGCTCAAAGCCCTATCTGAAGGAATCGTGTGGAAACGTCTCCTTGTCTTGTCATATTTGCCCGCTATCCCCGTCCCGGGAAGAGCAAGACACGCCTGATTCCTGCTTTGGGGCGTCACGGAGCCGCACGACTGCATCGCCGTATGGCGGGCCATACGCTGCTCACAGCGCGCCAGGTTGCCTGTGAACAGGAAGTATCCCTCGCCGTCTATGGCACAGGGGCGCGCATCTCCCGCTTCCGCCAGTGGCTGGGACAGGGGCTCCGCTATCAGCGGCAACGGGGTCGGGATCTCGGTCAGCGCATGGCCCATGCGTTCGAAACAGAATGTGCACGCCACGAACGCGTCGTTCTCGTTGGAACGGACTGTCCCTGTCTGACGCCCGCGGTACTTGGCGAGACCTTCTCCAAGCTGCTTGAGTACGATGTCGTTGTCGGGCCGGCCCAGGATGGTGGCTATTACCTGATAGGGATGAAGCATCCGAACCCCGCACTGTTCGATGGCATTGCCTGGGGCGGTTCCGAGGTGCTGCAGCACACGCTGGTGCGTGCGGAGAGACTCGGTCTTCGTGTTGCACGCCTTCCTGTTCTCGCCGACGTCGACCTCCCGGATGACCTCCCAGTATGGGAAAGCACCACAGGGCGCCCTGAACATCATGCCGGCGGATGCCGTATCTCGGTTGTGATCCCAGCCTGGAACGAGGCCGAGCGGATTGGCGCTACGATTGACAGGATACGGTCGGATGCACACGAAGTCATTGTTGTGGATGGTGGAAGTCGGGATGGAACGCGGACCGTGGCCTATGGCAAGGGCGCGCGCGTGCTGTCGGCGCCGCCAAACCGCGCCTGCCAGATGAATGTCGGGGCCCAGGCGGCAACAGGGAATGTACTTCTCTTTCTACATGCGGATACGCTTTTACCAGACCGCTTCGCGATTGATGTCCAACAGACGCTTCTCAGAAAGGTTATTGCCGGGGCCTTTCGTTTCCGACTGGAAGGCGAGCGATTGGCCTGGCGCGTGGTTGAATGGGGGACGCTCTGGCGGTTTCGCCTGTGCCGGCTTCCCTGCGGAGACCAAGCTATTTTCCTGCGTACCGAGCGTTTTCGCGCCATGGGGGGCTTTGCGGTGACACCGCTCATGGAAGACTTCGAGTTGATGTGCCGCCTTCGGAACTGCGGGCGCATTCGTCTCGCGCGGCGAGCCGCGGTGACTTCCGCTCGCCGCTGGATCCGCCTCGGCGTGTTTCGCACAACCCTGATAAACCAGCTTATCGTGTTGGGTTACCGGTTGGGTGTGTCCCCGGACCGGCTGGCATCGCTCTATCGCCGTCCCGAGCTGATAACCGGTTCGGTCATAGAGGAGCCCGTCGAGTGAGTGCCCCGCTCGTTTATGTCGATTTTGATGACGTCTTATGCGAGACCGCGCATGCGTTTCTCGACGTAGTCGAGCGTGAGTTTGGGCGGCGATACGCCTTTGAAGATATTCATTTTTTCGACCTGGAGAAGTCGTTTCACCTGAACCAGGAGGAGTACGACTACCTGATGGGTCTGATTCACGATCCGGATATTCTCCGCATCATGGCGCCGATGCCAGGCGTGTTGGACGTGTTGGCCGATTGGGACCGGCGCGGAATTCGGCCCGTCGTGGTGACAGGACGGCCGCCGGAGACCGAGCCGGTCTGTCATGAGTGGCTCGAGCGCCACGGTGTACCCTATGATCGCATTCTATTCGTCGACAAGTACGGACGGGCCCCCTCCCACCAAGTAGGAGCGGAAGTGGTTGTGCCTCAATATCTTACAGATATGGGGTTTGCGCTCGCTGTAGAGGATGCGCCCGCCATGATCGAGTTTCTCATCCGGGAGACGGATATTCCGCTGGCGGTTCTCGACCGCCCTTGGAACCGTAGCCTGAACCTGTCGGGTACGCACGGACAGGTGGTACGTTGCGAAGACTGGTTGGCCGTCGCAGAAGCGCTTAACGCGCGCGTTCTATGCTCTGCTTGACGGGACCGAGGCCTGAGGTCGGATTGCCGACGGCCCCACCGTTGCGGTCGTATACTCGGATGTTTGGAACGCTCCGAATCCCGAACTGTTTCACGACCGGCGTGTTCCAGTTGACAATATCAACCTTGCAGAGCGCGACATCCGGATCGGATCGGGCGAGCTGCTCGAGCTGCGGTCCCATGCGCTTACAGGGCCCACACCAGTCGGCGTAGAAATCCACCACGGTGATCTTCCCCGGCACCAGCACTTGCTTCATATCGATACGCTGACCACCATTCGAGATCATGCGCACGGCAGAACCGCGACTTCCTCCCGTGGATGGCGCTTTGGCTCTTCGCCTTGGAGCCGCGGCTGAACCGGTTACCTGTCCGTCACCTACTTCCACGTGGGAGACCGTATCTCCATCGGCGGAAAAGACGGAGAAACGATCGTAGAGCAGACAGATCTCTCCTCCGCTCTTCATTTCCCCTTTGGGCCGTCCCAACTGGTCGCGCACCTCGGCAAGTGTTGCCCCTTCAAAGCTCTTAGGGTCTTTTCCGAACAGTTTGCTCGTTTTCACCGGCTTGGCTTTTTTCTTCACCTCTGCGCCGGAGTCCAAATTCTCCTCCGCCATCTTCTGGAGGGCTTCAAGGTGTTCCTCGGCGACACCGGACGACGCGAGCGTCTCCGCCAGTCCTTCCATCCCCGCCCCTCCGCTGCCCATACCGGAGAAGATGGCGGCAAACCCGAGAAGCACGCCCACCATCGTTACACCGAAGGCTTTCTTGGCCTCCTCCCAGTGCATGATAAGGAAGATGAATTGCGCCGGCCCCAGAAACAACACGCACAGGCCCCACACCACGCTCACGCGGAAAGCGGCCACGATGAACATGATCTCACCACAGATGCATAGTATGAATGCAATGACAAATAGAGCCAAAAACAGAAAATGCATCGCTTGCCCTCCCTACTGTCCAGAAGTCGTCCGATTATGGTCCCAAGCAGATCAGTTGTATAGGGAAAATCAGAAGACCATTTCGCGCTGTGGTTGCCCGACTAGGACTCGAACCTAGACAAACAGTTCCAGAGACTGTCGTGCTACCATTACACCATCGGGCAGCGCGAAACATGAGCGGGGAAGAATAGCCGGATGACTTGAGTTGTGTCAACCCCTCTAGCTTACACGCATCGGCATAAGCACGTAGAGGAACGGGATGTCGCACTTCATGACACCCGGGCTCAGATCGTCGGTCAGCTCCATGAAGATCTCATCCTGCGCGAGATTCTTGAGCGGATCGATCATGTACTCGGGGTTAAACGCGACGTGCAGCTCTTTGCCCGTATACTTGATCGGCAGCGTTTCCCGCGCCTCACCGACATCCGGAGTCGTCATCGACACCACAACCTGGTTCTTCCCAAACGTCAGGTGCGTGGCCGTGGCTTTCTCCGTCGTGACTAACGACACACGCTTGAGTGCGGTCAGCAGTCCCTCGCGCTCCACCGCAATACGCTCCTCGCACTGCGACGGAATGACCTGGCGGTAATTCGGATAGGTGCCTTCGATCAGCTTGGACGACACCACGACGTTCCCGAACTCGAACATGACCCGGTTCTCTTTCGTGTGGATCCGAAGCTCGCCGCTCTCATCGAGCGTGTGCATCAGTTCGGTCGCGACCTTCGACGGCAGAATCATGTCCACTTCGGCTTCGGCCGGAAACTCGACCTCGTGTTCGACCAGCGCCAGGCGCCGCCCGTCCGTCGCTACCATAACCAACTTGCTATCCTTGAAGCTCAGGAAAACGCCGTTCAGTACGAAGCGGGTCTCGTCGGTCGACGCCGCATAGGCCGTCTTCCTCAACATCTCGCGGAAGGCGCCCTGGTCGAGCGTGTAGCAGAACTTCCCTTCGGCCTTGGAAATCGGCGGGAACTCCTCCTCGGAGAGCCCCATGATCCTGAAGAACGACGACCCACACTGAACCTGGGCCGTATCCTTGTCGTCCACCTCGACTTCGATCTCGGTAGAGGGCAGCTCGCGTACAATGCTGGAGAGGCGACGCGCCGGCAGCGTGGTGGCCCCGCCTTTGCCTACCTTGGCGTCGATGGTGCACTGGATGCTGACATCGAGGTCGGTGGTCGTCAGGGTGAGCTTGCCCTTCTCGGCCTGGAGCAGGACGTTCGAGAGAATGGGAAGCGTCGTGCGAATACTGACAACGTTCTGAACGGCCTGCAGGCCTTCAAGCAGATCTGATTTTGGTAGCGCAATCTTCATGTGCTTCTTCCTCGTGCTCTCGCCTTCCCGCGAAGAAAGGCGAGTTCTTTACAGGCTCTATATTAAGAACCCTTTATATATATGTAGGTATCAGTATTAGTATGTGATGTCAACAGTGTCACTAACTGGAGAAAAACACGGCCTGTATAGTGAAAGCGGACCATAAGGCTTGTGAATGAACTGTTGATAAGAGGAGCGGTTGTGAACGCTCGTTAACAGCGCACCCGGAAAGCAACAGTGTTTACAGGTTATTGACATGGCAGTGAACATGGCAGTGTTAATAGGTTTCATCAGCCGTCTACATGTGCCGGAAGCGATCGACCAAGGCGACGGGCAAGCGTGGAAACAGAACCGCGCAGATCGGTATCGACTTCCATCCGGCTGTCGACCGACCGGTAGGCGTGAAGCACGGTGGCGTGTGTCTTGCTGAACGCGTTCGCAATGTCCGGCAGAGACGCCGGGGTGAGTGTCCGGCAGAGATACATCGCAACCTGACGCGGCACCGCGATCGAACGCGGTCGGCGGGTGCTTGTCATGTCGGCAAGGCGTATGTCGTAATGCTCGGCAACGACCTTCTGAATACCTTCGAGCGAGAGATCCTCTGTCTCCTCGGTATCGAGCGCGTCACGCAGGAGATAGCGCAACGTGTCAATCGTCAGGTCCCGCCCGGTCAGAGAGGCATATGAGAGCGCGCGTACGAGGGCACCCTCAAGCCGGCGGATGTTCGAGCGGACGTGTTCGGCTATAAACTGGATGATCTCATCATCGACGTCGGCATCGGCCTGTTCCTGCTTATTGCGGAGAATGGCCACGCGTGTTTCGAAGTCAGGCGGCTCCAGCTCGGTCACCAGACCCCATTCGAAGCGGGATACGAGGCGCTGTTCCAAGCCGGCAATTTCGCTGGCAGGACGATCACTGGTCATAACGATCTGCTTATGCGAATCAAAAAGCGCATTGAAGGTGTGGAAGAACTCTTCCTGGATGCGCTCCTTACCGGCGAGGAAATGGATATCGTCGATCAGGAGTAGATCGGTATTGCGGTACTTCTTGCGGAAGCTGACCAGGCTGCGGTTCTGCAGGGCGCTGATGTACTCATTGAGCATGGTCTCGGACGACATGTAACAGACCGAGGCGCGCGCGCTCCCCAGTACGTGATGGCCGATCGCCTGCATGAGGTGGGTCTTTCCAAGACCGACATCACCGTAGATGAAGAGCGGATTATAGGCGCGCGCCGGCGCTTGGGCAACCGCCAGGGACGCCGCGTGCGCGAAGTTGTTCGATGACCCGACGATGAAACGATCAAACGTGAACTTGGAATTCAGCGCGCCTTCAATGTGCGGCTTCCGCAAACGCTCACGGATGGTGCGGCGCCGCGGGGCAGAAGCTTCGGGATCCTGCTTGCTTGCGCGGGGCTGAACCACAAAAGAAATGGTGTAGGAGTCACCATCAACAGCGGTCAATGCATCACGGATGAGGGGAAGATAGTTTTCCTCTAACCACGTCTGGTAGAAGTCGTTATCAACAGCCAATGTGAGGGCCTGATCTTCCAGGTCGTGGGCCTCGATTACGGCGATCCAACGCTCGTAAACATCAGGATGCAACACCGACTCAAGGTGTTTGCAGGCTTTCTTCCAAATTACTTGTGCTGTCGCTTGTTTCACCGCGTTTTCCTATCAAAAAACCTCGCGCAGTGTGCCGTAATTGGAGAAGAAAAACAAGGCTGCGCTCCTGAATTTTTCCGTTGCGGAATGCTCACAGTCCACACGAAAGCGAGGTTTCTAACAAGGGAAAATTATTAAAACATATTCACAGGTTATTAACAGGCAGTTCCGGAAGTGAAACCGCTTTGAAAAGAACGGGTTACGAAGGTGCTGAAAGGAGCGGATGAGAATATGAGACACCCCGTGTTCATAACCCGCTTCTCTTCCCTTGTGCTGACCTGGACAGGGTGTTAAAAAGGAGGTCAAGGAGACAAGAGATATGACGATTTCTGAGCTGACACATGAGCAACTGGTTGGGCTGGTTGGGCTTCTTGAAGCTGTGGTAATGGCCGATAAAACCGTGAGCGAACCGGAACAGGCTGTGCTGTCCGACATCGTCGCTGTGATTGGTGAGGAAATGTACCGCGCCGTTCTCGAGGATGCGGACAACCGCTTCGCCGATTTGGACGCCCTCAAGGCCTTCCTGCAGACGGTAGAGAACCAAGAGGTGCGGGAACTCATCTATGGAACCGTATGGCAAGAGGCGGTGGCCACACCGTCGGTCAACCATGGCGAGTCAGAGCTCCTTTCCTGGCTGGCGTCAACCTGGGCAATCCAGGTGTGATGCAATAAATTCTCCCCTGCCATCGTTGTATGGCTGCACTGAGGAATGGACCTCAAAACCACACACACATGGGAGGTGTAGAATGAAACAGGTATCTGTAAGCATCGTAATGGTGGCTCTGGCCATCCTGGTTGCGGCGCCGGCAATCGCAGAACGTCCCAACGAGGGCGGTGAATGCCAGAAGCGTGAACTTCGCGGTCCGGGTGGCCCGGGACAAGGTGCCGGCGGCCCCGGCGGAGGATTCCGTCGACCCGGCGGTCCCGGGGGTGGTCATGGGGGCGGACACCCCCAGGGTGGCCCGGGCCGGTTCATCGAGAAGATGCTCGAAGATGAAATGGCGAAGGAGCTGAAGCTCGAGGCCAAGCAAGTCACCGCGCTGAAAAAGGGCATCGCAAAGGTCAAGAAGCAGGAAGAGGCCCTGCGTAAGAAGCTGGAAGCAGCCGGCAAGGAACAGGCCGAACTGCTCTCCGCCAAGGGCGAAGTCGACGAGAAGGCGGTGATGAAGGCCATCGACAAGACTGGCAAGATCCGCACCAAGATGGCCAAGCTTCGCATCCAGCCGATCCTACTGGTAAAGAAGACGTTGACCGAAGAACAGCTCGAAAAATCCCGGAAGATGATGCACGAGCGCATGGCGAAGCATCGCCAAGAGTGGGCCAAGCGTCGCGGCGACGAAGCGAAGAAGCCGGGCAAGCCCGAGTGCGATCAGACTGAGCGCCGGAAGAGTAAGAAGGACAGGTCGGCCAAGAGGAAGAAAGCCGAGCCAAAAGCGGACGAAGAATAGATCCGTCTGCCGGCAATAAAGAAGGGCGAGGCCTCCACCTGTTTGGAGAACTCGCCCTTCCTCTTTCTACACCCGTAGACCCTACTTACGCCGCACAATGTCTGCGCCGAGCTTGCGCAGCTTGTTTTCAATGCCTTCGTAGCCGCGGTCGATGATGTCGGCGTTATCGATCACGCTCTCACCCTTGGCACACAACGCGGCGATGAGCAGACCCATTCCCGCCCGGATGTCCGGACTCGACATATGAATCCCGTGAAGATGTGCCGGTCCCGAAACAATCACGCGGTGGGGATCGCACTGTACCACGCGCGCACCCATCGCAATTAGACGGTCGACGAAATACATGCGGCTTTCAAAGAGCTTTTCAAAGAAGAGCACGGTGCCGCGTGCCTGCGTGGCGAGGATCAATACCACGCTCATCAGGTCGGACGGAAACGCGGGCCAGATACCATCTTCCACCTTGGGGATCGCCGCCCCGAGATCGTCCTGCACGCGCAGGCGTTGCTTAGCCGGAAGCGTCAGTGTGCGTCCTTCGATGCTCCACGTGATCCCAAGCTTGGAGAATGGCCGCGAGATGACGTCAAACTGGTCCGCCGGAAGGTCTTCGATCTTCAATTCCCCGCCCGTCGCTACGGCGGCGGCCAGGAAGCTGGCCGCATCAACGGTATCGGGCTGCACGCGATGTGATGTGCCGCCCAACCGCTCGACGCCGTCGATCTGCAGGTAGTTCGTTCCAATACCATCTATGCGCGCACCCATCCTGCAAAGCATGCGGCACAGGTCCTGCACATGCGGCTCGCAGGCGGCATTAAAGATGGTGGTGCGACCCGGAACCAACACCGCCGCCATGAGCACGTTCTCGGTTGCCGTCACGCTGGCTTCATCCAACAGGATACGCGCCGGCGCAAGCTTGGTGCGCTTGAACGCAAAGCCGTTGGACGTGTCGATCCGAATGCCGAGCTGACGCAGTCCTTCAACGTGCGTATCGAGACGCCGGCGCCCAATCACGTCCCCGCCGGGAGCAGACAGCGTCACCTGCCCGTGGCGCGCCGCCATCGGTCCGGCAAAGAGGATCGACGAGCGAACGCGGTGGCACAGCTTCGGGTCCAGATTACGCCGCCGGATCCCGCGGGCACAGAGCGTTACCGTGTGCCCCCTGCGGTCGACCTGGACGCCCAGCGCATCCAGGATCGCGAGCATGGTATGCACATCCTGAATGAGGGGAACATTGGTCAGCTTGACCGGCTCATCCGTCAAAACACAGGCCGCCAGCATCGGCAGCACGGCGTTCTTGTTTCCGGCCGCGCGATGCACGCCTGAGAGCGGATTGCCGCCCTGTATGACAAAACTAGCCATATGGCTCCAGGAGTCAGGAGTCAGGGATCAGGAGGCAGGAGTCGGAATGCCCCTGCGCCCTGTAACATCCCCCCACTACCCCACCATGGTCCTCAACACCTCTAAAACGTTCTGCACGGTGTATCCAAATTCCTCGGCCAGTTTGGTGTTTGGTGCGGAAGCGCCAAAGCGGTCGAGCGCGATGGTGCGGCCATCCGTACCGACATACTTGTGCCAGCACATCGAAACGCCCGCTTCAACCGCCAGGCGCTTGGTGCAGGCGGCCGGCAGAACGCTCTCGCGATAGGTGGCGTCCTGGGCCTCGAACAGTTCCATGGTCGGCATGCTGACAACGCGTACGTTGACACCGTCGCCAAGCTGCTGCGCGGCCGCCAGGCTGATCTCCACCTCGGATCCGGAGGCCATGACGATGACGTCGGGTGTTCCTTCGCCACTTTGCCACAGGGTGTAGGCGCCCTTCTCCAGGTTGTTGGCCGCTGGATAGACCGTGCGGTCGATCACCTTCAGGTTCTGACGGGTCAGCGCCAGGACCGTGGGGCCGGTGTTGTTCTTCAGCGCGGCAACCCAGGCGGCGCCGGATTCAGTGGGATCGGCCGGACGAATCACGGTCACGTTCGGGATGCAGCGCAAGCTCGCGAGGTGCTCGATCGGCTGATGGGTGGGCCCATCTTCGCCAACGTTGTAGCTGTCATGCGTGAACACGTAGACCACGGGCAGTCCCATCAGGGCCGCCAGCCGGATCGAGGGGCGGCAGTAGTCGGCAAAGACGAAGAACGTGGCGCCGTATACGCGCAGTCCGCCGTGCAGAGCCATACCGTTCATCATCGAAGCCATCGCATGCTCACGTACACCGAAGTGAAGATTGCGGCCTTCAAAACTACCAGCGGCCACTGCTCCGGAACCGTCAAGCCATGTCTTGGTGCTTGGCGCGAGGTCAGCCGATCCACCCACGAGCTGGGGAATCACGGCTGCCAGACTGTTGAGCACCTTGCCCGCCGAGGAACGCGTCGCCACGGCCGTGCCGGGCTCGAAGACGGGCAGGGCTTCCTCGATGTTCTCCGGAATACGATCCTGCATGAAGACGTCCCATGCCGCGGCCTGCTCGGGGTTGGCTTCAGCATAGGCGCGGAAGTCACGCTTCCACTTGTTCATCTTACGCTTCATGCTGCGAGCGCGGTCGGCGAACATCTCCGCCGCGGCGTCCGGCACGTGGAACAGCTCGGCGGGCATGCCGAGGGCCTGCTTGGTCGCAGCTACCTCGTCCTCGCCCAGCGGCTCACCGTGGGCCGAGGCCGTATCCTGCTTGTTGGGGCTGCCGTAGCCGATATGAGAGCGGGAAATGACGATGGTCGGGCGGGTCTTCTCGCGGCGGGCGCGGCGGATCGCCTTTTCGATCTGGTCAAAATCATGGGCATCGATATCGATGACGTTCCAGTTGTACCCCTGGAAGCGCTTCTTCACGTCCTCGCTGTAGGCCAGCTCGGTCTTGCCCTCGATCGTGATCTCGTTGAAATCGTAGAAAACGATCAGCTTGTTGAGACCGAGGTGCCCGGCCAGGGAGAAGGCTTCGTGGCTGATACCCTCCATCATGTCGCCATCACCGCAGAACGCGTATGTGTAATGGTCAACCGGCGTTGCATCCGCCACGTTGAAACGACCAGCCAGCATGCGCTCGGCCAATGCCATACCAACCGCGTTCGCACAACCTTGGCCCAACGGCCCGGTCGTGGTCTCGACGCCGTGCGTGTGACCCGATTCCGGATGCCCGGGGGTCCGACTACCCCACTGACGGAACTGCTTGAGCTCGTCGAGCGGAAGGTCATAGCCGGCCAGGTGGAGCAGGCTGTAAAGCAGCATGGAGCCATGGCCGCCGGAGAGCACGAAGCGATCACGATCGGCCCAGTCCGCATCGGCCGGAGAGTGTTTCAGGTATTTGAGCCACAGCACGGCGGCAACATCGGCCATGCCCATCGGCATGCCCGGGTGCCCGGACTTCGCGGCCTGGACGCCGTCCATGGCGAGTCCGCGAATCGTGTTTGCTGCGAGTTTCAGATCATCATTGGTGAGTTTGACAGCCATCTTCTCCTACCTTTTTCCGTGTTTGTGAGTACTTTTAGCGTTCTTTGAGAAGAACAAGCGTTGACTGTCCCATATTTGAGGCGCTCTGTCCAGTCTTGTAGGCCCGGTGCCCTCACCGGGCGCCACGTAAACCGTGCCAGGGCACGCCGGGTCAGGGGGCTCGGCCTACAGTTTCCCATGGCCAAGGTTTACGCTCATGGTTCTCTAACGGGAAACACATTGACAGACAAGGGGGGTCTGCTACATTTCGAACCCTTTTGACGACTACGCACGTAATATAAGGAGAGGCATATGGCCAAGGCAAAGACCGTTAAATACGTTTACTCGTTCGGGGGTGGAACCTCCGAGGGTAAGACGTCGATGAAAGAGCTGCTTGGCGGCAAGGGCGCCAACCTGGCTGAGATGGCTACGCTTGGCCTGCCGGTACCCCCCGGGTTTACACTCACGACCAAAGCGTGTGACCAGTACTACAAGATGGGCAAGAAGAAGCTCTTCACCACCGTGGCGCCCCAGGTCAATCTGGCCCTCAAGAAGCTTGAGAAGGCTACCGGCAAGACATTCGGCCGTGGCCCCAACCCGCTCCTGCTCTCCATTCGCTCCGGCGCAGCCGTTTCGATGCCCGGAATGATGGACACGGTTCTCAACCTCGGTTTGAATGCAGAAACTGTACAGGCCATGATTGATCTGACCGGCAACGAGCGTTTCGTGATGGACTCCTATCGCCGCTTCATCCAGATGTTCGGTGACGTCGCCATGGGGGTTCCGCATCATGATTTCGAGCACGAACTTGAGGCCGTCAAGAAAGCCAAGAAGGTCAAGCTCGACACCGATCTGACCGTGGACGACCTGAAGGAAGTGGTCGTGCGCTATAAGAAGGTCGTGAAACGTGACACGGGCAAGGACTTCCCGGAAGATCCAATGGAACAGCTCTACGCCGGTGTCGATGCCGTGTTTAGCTCCTGGAACAACCCGCGCGCCATCAAGTATCGTCAGCTCAACGACATCCGCGGCCTGCTGGGCACAGCGGTCAACGTACAGTCAATGGTGTTCGGTAACTCCGGACTCAACTCGGCCACGGGCGTTGCCTTCACGCGCGATCCCTCCACCGGCGAGAACAAGTATTTCTACGGTGAATACCTCATCAACGCCCAGGGCGAAGACGTCGTGGCCGGTATCCGCACCCCGCAGGAGATCACGCTGAAGGGATCACGCGAGTGGGCCAAGTCGCAAGGCGTCGCCGAGGCCGACCGCAAGAAGAACTTCCCCTCGCTGCAGGAAACCATGCCGAAGCTCTTCAAGCAGCTCGACACCATTCGCGTCCGTCTTGAGAAGCACTACCGTGATATGCAGGACATTGAGTTCACGATTGAGGACGGCACGCTCTACATGCTGCAGACGCGTAACGGCAAGCGTACCGCGCAGGCGGCGGTGAAGATTGCCAGCGACATGGTCAAAGAAAAGCTCATCACCGAGAAAGAAGCCGTGATGCGCGTCGATCCGCAGTCGCTCGACCAGCTCCTCCATCCGGTGTTCATCGAGGCCTCCGAGCAGAAAGCCAGGAAGATCACGGTCGGACTCCCCGCCTCGCCGGGCGCCGCAACGGGTCAGGTGGTCTTCAGCGCCGAGCAGGCTGAGCTGTGGGCCGAAATGGGCCGCACCGTGATTCTCTGCCGCACCGAGACCAGCCCCGAGGATATCGGCGGTATGGCCGTGGCCAAGGGCATCCTGACCGCGCGTGGTGGTATGACCTCGCACGCCGCCGTGGTGGCGCGTGGCATGGGTACCTGCTGCGTGGCCGGTGCCGGTGACGTCTCGATGGACTATAAGAAGGGATCTTTCAAGGCTGGCGGGAAGACCGTCAAAGAAGGCGATTGGATCTCTCTAAATGGTTCAACCGGTGCTGTTTACCTCGGAGAGGTGGACACTGTCGACCCGAAGCTGACTGGCCCGTTCGGCGAGATCATGGCCCTGTCGGACAAGTATCGCAAACTGAAGGTCCGTACCAACGCCGACACGCCGCATGATACGGCCGTGGCGGTTAAGTTCGGTGCCGAGGGTATCGGCCTCTGCCGCACCGAGCACATGTTCTTCGAAGGCGATCGTATCGTCAGCTTCCGCCGCCTGATTCTCGTGGCCGAGGCCGTTAAGCGGCTCAAGGCCCAGTACGAGGTCGAAGAGCTCCCGGCTCTGCAGAAGGCCTGCCGGAAGGATCCGGAAGCCGTCGCGGCCGTGAAGCAGTACCGCCAGGCGCTCAAGGAGCTGCTGCCGCTGCAGCGCAAGGACTTCGTGGGGATTTTCAAGGCCCTCGCCGGTCGGCCCTGCACCGTACGCCTGCTGGATCCGCCCCTGCACGAGTTCCTCCCCCATGACGCTGCCGGCCAGAAGGAAATGGCCGCGACGATGGGCGTCAAGGTCAGCGAGATCAAGAAGATCGTCGACTCGCTGCACGAGTTCAACCCGATGCTGGGTCACCGTGGCTGTCGCCTCGGCATGACCTACCCGGAAGTGACCGAAATGCAGGCCCGCGCTATCGTCGAGGCCGCCTGCAAGGTCCCCGGCGCTCAGCCCGAAATCATGGTGCCGCTCGTAGGCAACGTGAAGGAGCTGGCCCACCAGAAAGCGATCATCCAGGGGACGATCAAGGAAGTGCAGAAGGCCAAGAACAAGAAGTTCAAGGTCATGATCGGCACCATGATCGAAGTTCCGCGTGCAGCCGTGACCGCCGATGAGATCGCCAAGGAAGCCGAGTTCTTCTCCTTCGGGACGAACGACCTCACCCAGATGGGTTGCGGTTTCTCGCGCGACGACGCCGGCAAGTTCCTCGGCGAGTACGTCGAAAAGGGCGTGTACGACTATGATCCGTTCCAGGTCCTCGACCAGAAGGGCATCGGCCGGTTGGTCGAAATAGCCGTCAAGCTTGGCAAACAGGGACGCCGCGGCATCAAGCTCGGCATCTGCGGCGAGCACGGCGGTGAGCCCAAGTCCGTGGCCTTCTGCCACAAGGTAGGCCTCAAGTACGTCTCCTGCAGCCCCTACCGCGTGCCGATCGCACGCCTCGCTGCTGCGCAGGCCGCTCTGACCAAGTAGACGAACGGGACAAGAGAAGTCACCCCCTTCGGATGATGCCTACGAGGCATCTGAGCGAACCGGTGTGCTGATACACTTTGCCGACGCGCACCGGAATCACGTTCCATCCCTGCGCCTCGAAAATGCGTGTGGCCGCGTCGTCGAGTCGCGGCAGGTCGTATACCGGCATGTAGATGCGTTTGTCTTCGTCGCGCGTTTCCAGGATGGCGTTGTTGTACGTGACGTAGACCCTGGGCGTTGTCGTCAGGAGCATGGGGATGCGAACGACCGTGAACCCCTTGGCTTCGAACTCCGTGATGACGCACCGGAAGGGCTCGTAGGCGCTTTCATCCGTTTCGATATCAATGCCGCATTCGCGTTGAGTACGGGGTGGGCGATTCAGAATCGATCGCCCCAGGTCAGGATCTGCCACCGCAACGGTGCGGTTTCCCAAAGGCGTGAGATACATACCAATATGGTGGTCGGGTGTATCGTGCGGTGTGCGGCCCAGCGTCACGACGTGCCGCCCGAGAGCGAATGCGATGCGGTTAATCAGTGCGACCCGGTTGTCGACATCTTCCGGCTGGTTGCGTGCAAGAAAGTCGGCGGCAACGTACGCGATCTTGTCATCCGCAATGAGATCACCCCCGTCGAAGAAGAAGGGCAGGGACCGGGTTGCAGCGTGGCTCAACCGCTGGGCAAGGACGAACGGGACGCGTCCGTCGTTGCCGCGCGGCCCCGTCATGTGGTCGGCTGCGGGCGGCACAGCAATGAGGGGTTCACCGTCTTCTGTCCGCATGGTTCCAAACCGGTCCTTGGCCCACGGTGTGATTGGAAAGCCGGTTATGACGGGTCGCAGGCGAGCCCCGCTCATAGCGAGGGCGGACACCATAGCACCCCTGAAGAACTCGAACGCGCTGTGGTCTTTGGTCACCACCTGAACGATGGTGCCCGGAGCAAGCGCACTGATGAAGTCGGTATAAAGGTCCACGCTGTGGTCATGAAAGTCCCGCCGGTAATGAATGCACAGCTCGGCCAGGCGGCCGTGGGTGTCCGACACGAGGGCAGCGCGCGGGGGGGGACTATCGGCAGGCGGGGAGAATGAGGCCAGGCCGATCCCAATGATCAGCCCGGCCACCGTGCCCAATGCTGTTGTTCTCAGCGCCATACCGATTCCCTTACGGAGTGTCCGGACGCTCTGGCTGGGCGATCTTCGTCGCGAGCACAATCGTGCCCTCGGCCAGCTCGGTCCTCTTCAGAACCGTGGGGGGTGGGACCGCCGCCCAGCCGCCGGGATTGACGTTCTCCGATCTTGAGACGGATAGCGTCCATACGGGCGTGCCGAGCTGCAACGGACTCAGCGGGACCTGTGCCGTGGCGTTGGAAACGGCCGCTGCCTCTACGAGGTGCAAGGTGTTCGGGGTCTCGATGGTCGTCTCTTCCTCCTGCACGAGTATCCTTGTCACTGTGTTTCCGGAGGCGTTCGGCTCGATCGTACAGGTGCCGGTTTTGACGGTCTTGGGCATCTGGACCATACGTGCGAAAGGGGCCGCCGGAGCGAGGTAGCTCACGCCGTACGCGAACGCGATCGCCTTCCCGGTGTCACCCGGGCTGGTGCTGGTTGTCGTGAAGACCGCATAGATGCCGTCCTCCTCTTGCACGATTTCGCCTTTCAGTTCATGGCCGTCCACCACGGCAATGCCTACCGGTGCGGCAAGCCGTCCCTCGTCTGCCCCGGGGCCGGCGTTAATCATGATGCCTGCGAATGACAGGCATGCGCTCAGTGTAGTTGCGAATATGAATGTGTTTCGATTGTTCATCTCTTTCTCTCTCCTGTTATTGGGTTTTCGATCACTGTTCCTCCGTCGCTTATGCGTCGCACGTCCTCCTTTCTGTTGCAGGGGTATTGCAGCACAAAACGCCTGGCGCGTGTGTAAAGGGCGTGTAACAACGGCGACCTGTTACAAATCCGTTACACACCCGTACAAAGAAATGTGCTTATATGGAGACCGTTCGGAGGAGAGACGGGAGAGGTCACGAGATGAAGAGACACCGCGTACTGGTTGTTGAAGACGATGCGGCGATTCGGCAGGGCATCGTGGATACCCTCGGGTTCGCGGGATACGACGTGCTATCGGCCGGCAATGGCGATGACGGCATGCGCATGGCGGTGCGCGGTGGGTACGAGCTCCTGCTGCTCGACTTGGTGCTGCCGGGTCACAGCGGACTCGAGATCCTCGCGGAGGTGCGTACGTCGCGGCCGACCACACCGGTTATCATCCTGAGCGCCCTCGGCGATGAACGCAACCGCGTCAAGGGACTCACCCTGGGAGCCGATGACTACGTGGTCAAACCGTTCAGTGTGAAAGAACTCATGGCACGCATCGAGGCCGTGTTGCGCCGCTCCCCCGAACGGCCCAGCGACGTGACGCAGGTTGCGATTCCCGGCGCCGTGGTGGATCTCAAGCGCGGCGAGGTGCGTTTCGATAAGGGCGGCACAGCCGACCTCTCCGAGCGGGAGATGGAGCTTCTGCGCTACCTCTCCGGTCACCGGGGACGCGCCCTCTCGCGTGACGAGATCCTGCGCCGCGTGTGGCGGCTGGATCCGGATAACATTGAGACCCGCACGATCGATATGCACGTTGCCCGTCTGCGTGAGAAACTGGGCGACGATCCAGCGCAGCCGCACATCATCATGACTGTAAGAGGGAAGGGCTACAAGTTTGCGCCGCGGTGATGCCAATGGCGTGTCGATGCGTGACCCGTGGAGGTAGACGTGAGTAGATCATCCAAGACCTGGGGCGCTTTCCTGGTCTTCCTGGCCATCATGGTCGGGGCCATGGGCTGGGTCAGCGTCACCATGCTGCGCCTGGAGGCGGAGGCGGTTGCTTCCCAGCGCGAAGCGCAGATCGAAGAGGTGGTCCGCCTCGCCCTCTGGCGTCTCGACTCAGCCGCGATGGCCATGGTGATAGAGGAAAGCTCGCGGCCCTACCAGGATTATTGGGCCTTCAACGACGGCAATAAGCCCCTCGAATCCATCGACCAGCTCGAACAGCAGGTGGCGGCCTCCCCATTGCTCGCCCACAGTGGACGCAACGTCAACGTCTACTTCAATGGCCTGGTCGTGACCGGCGCGAACCCGAACACCATCTCATCGCCCCAGGTCCCCCCCGCCAAGCTCGAGGGGTGGGCCCTTTCAAACTTCGCCATCGCCGACGTATTGCCTGCGAACAGCTCGAAGCTGGAGACACTGAACGCCACCGTTCAGATCCAGGAACTACAGAAGGCGTTGGTTGAGGATCCCGATCTCGTACGCGAACGCCCCCCGCCGCTGCCGTCTGCCGCGTCGCAACAGCTCGCCCTCAATGCCCGCGAGTTCACATCGCGCCGCGCCCAGGCCTTCCAAGCCCAGCACCGTCTGAAAGGCCAGAAGCAGGCCCGCTACGAAGCCGACAGCAATCCCAATCTCTACCAGTCCCCGGACCTCTCCGGCAGCTCGCCCTCGCAGCGGGTCCAGGCTCAGGGCGTCCAGGTGGCGCCGCCTACGGGCAATCGCGACAGCGTCCTGGAGGAGGGCATCATGCGCCCGGCCTGGGTCAACGACCTCCTGATTCTCGGCCGCAACGTTCGAGTGGCGGATCAGCACTACATCCAGGGGGCATGGCTCAACTGGGACCACGTGAAGACCGATCTGCTTGGAGAGATCCACGATATCTTGCCGTCTGCCGACCTGGTGCCCATCGCCACGCCCGGCGACGAGGACACGTTCCGCATGCTGGCCGTTCTGCCCGCGCGACTGGTCCCCGGCTCGCCCGCCGGGATGCCGGACATCATCGCGCCTTCGTTGCGGATGCCGCTATCGCTCGCATGGGTCGGCCTGTTGGTTTCGGTGGCCGCGGTGGCGGCTCTGCTCTTCGGCGCCATCCGGCTCAGCGAGCGGCGCGGGGCTTTCGTTTCGGCGGTCACGCATGAACTGCGCACGCCGCTGACGACCTTCAAGATGTACACCGAGATGCTGGCCGAGGGACTTGTCAATGATCCCGCCAAACAGCAGAACTACCTCGACACCCTCCACAGCGAGAGCAACCGGCTGGGGCACCTTGTCGAGAACGTGTTGGCTTACGCCCGGCTCGAACGCGGTCCGGGTTCGCGTGTACTCGAACCCCTCACCGCGGCCACGATCATCGAACGCAACCGTGCCAACTTGGAGCGGCGGTCAGCCGGCGGCGGCATGGAGCTCATCATCGCCGCCGCGGGCAATATGGAGGCCCTAAGCGTGAAGAGTGACTTGATGGCCGTCGGCCAAATCCTCTTCAACCTGGTCGACAACGCCTGCAAGTATGCCGCACAGGCCGCCGACACACGCATCCACTTCTCCGTCTCACATGACCCCCGGCACCTGCTCCTGTGCGTTTGCGATCACGGGCCGGGCCTCAAGTCCGGCGAGTCGCGCATGGTGTTCAGGCCCTTCCGCAAATCCGCCCGCCAAGCCGCACGGTCTGCGCCTGGGGTGGGGTTGGGGCTGGCGCTGTGCAGAAGCCTGGCGCGGCAGCTCGGAGGCGATGTATCCTACGAGTCGCGCACAGGCTATGGCGCGTGTTTCGTGTTGCGGCTTCCCTTGCTTGACGAGCCTTCCTGAGTACCGGACGCCGGGGAAAAGCGGGGAGATTTCAGAATTGTTGGAACAATCCCGCCGTGAGAGACGTCTTAGTGAGCAAAGGAGATCCACTATGACGGCATTCACGCGCATCACTCGCAGCACCCCGATCCTGCTGGCCCTCGGTTCACTCATCGCATGGAGCGCGGCCCTGGCCACGAAACCGCAACCGGCCGAGGTGGCCGACAGCGCCGCCCTGGGTGGCAAGGATCGCTACCTGGCCCATGTCAGTACGGATAAACCGATCTACCGTGCCGGCGAAAAGGTTTATGTCCGCAGCGTCATTCTGCATGCGGCCGATCGTACGCCGCTCAAGGATCACGTGGCAGGCTTCGTCGAAATCAGGGGACCCAAGGGCAATACGATCTCCTCCGGCCACGCCTCAAGTGAGGAGAGTGTCACGGGCTTCGCCTGGGAGGTGCCCGCAGGTCAGGCCGGTGGCCAGTATACCGCCCGTGTGACCTATCCCGGTCTCGGCTCCCCGCCGGCCGAACGGACCTTCGACGTCCGCGCCTACCGCGCCCCCCGGCTCAAGACCCAGATCACCTTCTTCCGCGATGGCTATGGCCCCGGCGACCTCGTGGCTGCCTCGCTCGAGGCCACCCGCGCCGAGGGCGGCGCCCCGGCGGGCGCCAAAGTGACCATCACCGCGCGTGTCGACGGCAAGGAGATTCACCGCTCCACCGCGACACTTGACCGCCACGGCAACGGTAGCGCCCGCTTCGCCCTGCCGAAGAAGATCAAGCGCGGCGATGGTACCCTCGTCTTTGCAGTCGAAGATGGCGGCGTCATTGAATCTGCAACCAAAACGATTCCCATCCTGCTCCAGACCGTTGACCTGGCCTGTTTCCCCGAAGGCGGCGAGCTGGTGGCCGATCTGCCCTGCCGGGTTTATGTCGAGACTCGTACCCCTTTTAAGAAGCCGGCTGACGTGGCAGGTGTCATGCTCAACGCCGACAAGGTCCAGGTCGGTACCTTCCGTACGGAGCATGAGGGCCGCGGCCGCTTCGTCTTTACCCCGCGCAAAGGCGAACGCTATTACCTCGCCATTACCGAGCCAACCGGTATCAACACCACGTACGATCTGCCCACCGTGCGCGACACCGGCACACTCATTCAGACAACGGCCGATGTCTATGCCTCCCGTGAACCGGTGACGCTGCGCGTCCTGAGCACGGAGATGGGACCGCTAACCGTCACGCTGCGCAAGCGCGAGGTCGAACTGGCGGCCCTGTCCATTCGCGGTTCACAGACCCACGGCCAGCCCGTTACGGCCGATGTAACCCTCACCGCCCCGGCTTCGGCGGACGGGGTCCTCGTGGCCACCGTCTGGAACGCCGAGGGTGTGCCACTGGCCGAGCGTCTGCTCTACCGCGAACCCGCTCACCACGTCACGGTGGCGATCACGCCCGACCACGACCGCTATACCCCGGCCGGACAAGTAAACCTGACGCTCACGGCGACCGACGAGAACGGCAAACCGGTGGAGGCGGTAGTAGGTGTTACCGTAACGGACGACAGCGTGCTCGAAATGATCGAGACGCGCGAGCAGGCCCCGCGACTGCCGGTCATGGTTCTGCTCGAGCCCGAGGTGCGCGAGCTGGCCGATGCCCATGTCTACCTCGACCGTGACAACCCCGACGCCCCGCTGGCCCTGGATCTGCTGCTCGGTACGCAGGGCTGGCGCCGCTTCGCCTTCATGCGCACCACCGATTTCATTGCGAAGCATGGCGACGCCGCGCGTCGTGCCCTGGCGCTCCGCATCGTCACCCGGCACATGCTCGCCAAGAGCGGCGCGCGCCGTCACCGTTTCCTGCGCGGGATGGTAGCGGATGGCATGGACGTGGACTTTGCGGCCATACCGCAGCCTGCCGCCGCGCCGCAGCCCGTCAACAAACCCGTCGCTTTGGGAGGCGAAGAGGATAAGAAAGACCGCGACCAAGTGCTCGGTGACCGGGAGGCGGGCGCCGATATGGGCGATCTGCGCGCCGACCTGCGGCAGGCGGTCGAGAAGGAGGAACAGGTTCGCGGCAAAGAGCGCCTCTTTGCCGCTGCCGGAATCGTGGCCATGGAAGAGATGCGTGCCACATACATCAGCGTACGCGAGTATGCCCACACGGTGCGCCCCAACCGACAGCCCAATGACCGGGTCGATTTCGCCGAAACCCTCTTCTGGCATGCCGGAATCAAGACCGGCAAGGATGGCAAAGCCAGCGTGGCCTTCGCCCTGAACGATGCCGTCACGAGCTTCCGCGTCTTCGCCGATGCCTTCACCCGCAAGGGTGCCCTGGGCAGTGGCACGGCGCTCGTGGAATCGGTGCAGCCCTTCTATGTCGAACCCAAGCTGCCCCTCGAGGTGACGATGGGCGATGTAATAGAACTGCCGATCGCCTTCGTGAATGGGACGGCTGAGGATCTTAACAACGTGACGGTTGAGCTGACCGCAGCCAAAAGCATCACGCTTGGAGCGATCGCGCCCTTCAGCATCGCCGCCGATAGCCGGATGCGCCGGATCGTGCGCCTGACGGTAGGTGACATCGCCGGCGATACCGATTTTGTACTCGCCGCCACAGCCGGTCCGTACAGCGACACGGTCACGCGTAAACTGCGCGTCGTGCCGCGCGGCTTCCCCGTTGAGATTGGCGAGGGTGGTATGCTGGGGCCTGATAGTGCACTCAGCTTCACGATCGGCATTCCCAAAACGCGCGTGCCCGGCAGCGTGCGCAGCGCGATTGCGGTTTATCCCACGCCGCTGGCCAACCTGACCGAGGCGCTTGAGAGGCTCATCCGCGAACCGAACGGCTGTTTTGAGCAGACCTCGTCCACCACCTATCCCCTCGTCATGGCCCAGCAGTACTTCCTCTCGCACCAGGGCGTCGATCCCAAGCTCATCGAGCGCAGTCGGGCCCTCCTGGCGAAGGGCTACAAGCGGCTGATCGGATTCGAGTGCAAGCAGCGCGGCTACGAATGGTTCGGCGGCGACCCCGGGCACGAGGCTCTCACGGCCTATGGTCTGCTGGAGTTTTCGGACATGGCATCGGTCTACAATGTCGACGCCGGCATGCTGGAGCGCACCCGTGCCTGGCTGATGGGTACGAAGGACGGCAAGGGCGGGTTCAAGCGCGAGCGCCGCGCCCTGCACACCTGGATTGCCGACCCCGACTGCTCCAACGCCTACATCGTCTGGGCCCTGCTGACCGCCGGGGAGCCGGCCGACACGCTGACCGCCGAGATTGAGGCCGTGAAACAGGCCGCACTGAAGAGCAAGAACAGCTACGTCGTCGCCCTCGGCGCGAACGTGGCCTGGCTGGCCGATGACGCGGCAACCGCCAAGACTCTGTGCGCCGAACTGGCGACAAGCCAGGCCAAGGACGGCCGCGTCGACGGTGGCACGACCACCATCGTCGGCAGCGGCGGCACCTCGTTGCAGGTTGAGACGACTGCGCTGGCCCTGCTGGCCTGGCTCAAGAGCCCGGACCAGGCGGGTGCGGTGGAAAAGGGGATCCAGTGGCTGGCGGAGGTCTGCAAGGGCGGGCGGTTCGGCAGCACCCAATCAACCGTGCTCGCTCTGCGCGCCATCCTCGCCTATGACGCCGCACGCTCGACCCCCAAGGCCCCCGGCACGGTGGAGCTGATGGTCGACGGTCGCCAGACCGGCAGCGCCGTTGCGTTCGACAAGGAGACGCAGGGCGCCATCGAGTTGACCGATATTGCCGAGCTGCTTGAGCCGGGTAACCATACCATCGAGATCCGCATGACCGACGGCTCGGCCATGCCCTGCTCGGTCACGATCGACTACGCCAACGAGAAGCCGGCTTCGAGCGATGCCTGCAAAGTGGGCATCACCGTGGCGCTTCCGGCCGGACTCGTGGAAGAGGGTGGGGTCACCGAGGCCACGGTCATCGTCAGCAATCGTGCCGAGGATGAGATCATTCCGACACCGATCGCCATCGTCGGTATCCCCGGCGGCCTTGAAGTGCGCCACGACCAGCTCAAGGAGCTCGTCAAGGCCGAGCGCATCGCCGCCTACGAAGTCCTCGGGCGCGAGGTCGTCCTCTACTGGCGCGACCTGGATGCCGAGCAGACCGTCGAAATCCCGATCAGCCTCGTAGCCGCCATCCCCGGCACTTACACCGCCCCCGCCTCGCGCGCCTACCTCTACTACACCGATGAGGACAAGACCTGGGCCACCCCGCTAACCTCGACCGTTCAGCCGAAACGGTGAGGTGAAACCCCCGCGAGACAGAAGGACCGCAACACGATAGCCCAGGGCCATCCCTCGAAACGGGAGCCGTCCTGGGATCAAACTCCAAGAGCGATCATGCACGCCGAAAGGCACCAGCGATCCACATTGCTCCCTGAAGTATGTGGCAATGTGCAGAAGACTCAGACTGTGACACTAGCATGCAGCCATGGCTTGCCATTCGACTCGCCTACGCAATCTTCAACGTAAGCCGCCTGCCAATAGCCTCCGCGAATCGCTCCAGCGTTGACAGCTTGATATCCTCTGCGTGATTCTCAATCCGCGAGATTGCCGTCTTTTTTGTATGCAGACGGCTGGCAAGCTCCTCCTGTGTGAGGCCTGCTTCTTCTCGGGCCTGCTTGAGCATCACGCCGATCTTGAACTGCTCGTAGCCCGAATCGAAAGCTCTGGCAAACTCCGGATCACTTGTCTTGCGCTTCTTGATGTACTTCTGTAGGTCGCTCATTTCTTCTTCCTCCTGAAGTAGTCTCGTTTCCGTTCCTCTGCAAGACGGATGGCCTGCCGAGGTGTCTTCTGCGTCTTCTTCTGGAAAGCGTGTGACAACACAACCAGCCTCCGCCCATCAAAGAAACCCAGGTATCGAAAGATGTTGGTCCCCGTCTTGACACGGACCTCCCAAAGATCCTCGGTATTGGGCATCTTCTGGAAATATTGCGCGGGTACGACATCCAGGTCTTCCACCAGGTTGATCACCCACGCCGTCTTCTTTGCCTGCTTTGCCGACAGCGTATCCAAGAACTCCTCGACGGGGCTGCGGCCACTGCTTGTCCTATTAGAAGATGACTTCTCTTACCATGATCCAACGTTAACGTGCGTGTTAACCGTCGTCAAGCATGATCTCTCCAACCGAACGCGGCAAGACTCCAGGAACTTCAGGGAGCATTGCTGACTGTGGCACGTTCCGCCGTCCGGTCTGTAACACATTGAACGTCCACCTTGAGCTTCCTCTGGGGGCGCGTCCGCGTGGCCCCGGAGGTAAGCTTCGAGGTGAAGTTCTAGACTCTCGTTCAGACGGCGACGGCAGTGAGTGAGAAGATGCGGGCGAGCCCCGTGGCGGCCTTGAGGTCCTCTCGACGAAGCGCCTCACGCACATCATCAATTTTGTATGCGTCATCCAGGGATAGGTATGGCGACCAGCCGGTGCCTGAGTCAATCAACTCGACATCGACTTCGGCCACATAGTCACCTTCGTGAACGAGCTTGGTGTGGTGTCTGGTTGTCATTTCTTTCTGCTCCTGAAATTAGTTCTACTTTGTTAGGATCTTCCTTTGCCGCCACGGCGTTCGATCCGAGCATTTCACAGAGGGTTAGGATACGGCGTAGATTCTCGAGGGGCGAGCGAAAAGCCCCGTTTCCACTGTGGCAGATGATGCGCAGA
>JADHWE010000098.1 GCA_016783675.1 Kiritimatiellia bacterium | reverse complement strand
GATACCTCTGCGCATCATCTGCCACAGTGGAAACGGGGCTTTTCGCTCGCCCCTCGAGAATCTACGCCGTATCCTAACCCTCTGTGAAATGCTCGGATCGAACGCCGTGGCGGCAAAGGAAGATCCTAACAAAGTAGAAGTAAATGACCCACAAAACGAGGAGAGACACATGAACAGACTCTTGATTCTACTGACCGTGTTGATGGCGTTTGCCATGGTTACCGTTGATGTAACGGCCGCAGAGGGAGACGAACATCCGGCCGCACAGATGGAAGAGGTGGACCTCGATGAAGAAGCTGCCGATCTCGAGGAAGACGACTTCAATGATGACGACGATGGCATTACGCTCGACTTCGTCATCAACGCCATCCCCGCCGCCCTGCTTATCGATATGAGCGGGAACAACTTCGGCATCACCGAAGATGGCACGGGCGCACGCAGCGAAGCGTCATCGGTATACATGATGCCGAGCCTTTCGGCCGGCATCGGCGCAAGCGTCAGCGACAAGATCTACTTGGATGCCCTCCTCGGAGCCGGTGTCCTGGTGAACGAATCACTGCGTTCCTTCTTCGTCCAGGGAACCATCTCCGCGACGTTTATGGCATCGCAGTCGCTGAACATCGGTCCGCGGATCGGCCTGATCCAGTTCCTCAGCACCGAGTGGCTCGATGACCAGGATCTGCTGGACGAGGTGGACTTCGAGGACTCGACCGGCATGATGTTCGGCCTGCAGATCGCCATGGGCGACCGTGTTCGCTACCTGGTCAACATCGACTACATCACGATGGACTTCGACGTGAACGCGCCTCTCGGCGTGACGCCGGACGATGACGAGTTCGAACTGGAAGGCCTGGCCGTTCAGTTTGGTGTACGCGGCGAGTTCTAGAGAGAGATCGCATTCGTGCAAGAGAAGCCCTGCTGCCGCACTTGTGGCAGGAGGGCTTTTTGTATGTTGATGCCCTGCGACAATCATTATAGTGAAGGCTCTGACACCAAGACCGTGAGGGGCTGATGAACGGAATACTGCGCACCCATCTCCTGGCTGTTCTGACGTTCCTGTGCTGCACGGCAGGCCTAACCGGAGCCGACGCCGATGCGGCCTCCCGCAAGCTGTTCCGTCATGCCGAGCAGCTCAACAAGAACGGCAACCATGCAGACGCCTACGGCGTGTATGAGAAGCTCTTGCTGGCTTCCGATACGGCAGAACCCTACCGGGTCCGCAGCCTGCCCCGGGCGTCAGACGGCCTCAAGCGGCTAAACCGCGGCGGTGAGACCGACGCCCTGCGCGACAAGGTCGTGGCCCTGCACGCCGGTAAGTGGCGCCTCCTGCTGGCCGCGGCACGTGACGTGTTTGGCGATCAACACCACGGCTTCAAAATCGCCGGCCAGTTCAAGCGCGGACACCACCGCGGCGGCGGGGAATACATGGGCTGCTTTGAGCGCGACCGGGTCCAGGCCCTGCAGTGGCTGCTCCGGGCGGCGCCCCTTCTCGACCAGGACCGCGGACGCTCCCCCTCGGAGACGGCCGACCTCTACCTGTTCTTCGCCGACGTAGTGACCGGCCAGCGGTCCGGTAACATGGCCTGGCGACTGCAGACGCTCACCGACATCGACACGCTCCCACCCTTCGAAGCGGGACGATGGGGGCACCACCAACCCACGCAGGGCGCGCCGGTCGATCGCGACGGAAAGGTTGTGCTGCACGAAGCGCCCGAACGCTTTGCTGACGCCCGGAGCGATGGAGAGCGATGGCGCTGGGCGCTGGAGCGTGCCGCCGCGGCACACCCGCCGGTCGCGCCGAAAACCGAACAGATCTACGCCCAGTTCCTCCACCAACAGTTCGGCGTGCAGACGATGGTCCAGATCTCGCACTACCTGCGCCGCCCTTACGATGAGTCGACCGACGACCGGCAGAGCCGTCTCTCGCTCCCGACCTTGCGCGACGACGAGACGCTCGCCCGCCTGGCCACCGGCATCGAGCGCTTCACCTTGCCGCCCGAGCACCACTTCATTGCCCGCTTCAAGGCGCTCGCCGGTGGGAACCATGGCGAGGTCAGTCACCAGGCGTTAAACCAGTTGGCCCGGATTCTCGAAAACCGTCGTCAGTATGAGCGCGCCGCGGAAACATGGCGCGAGAGCATTACGCAGCACGGCGATGGTAGCGGCAAATGGAAAGAGAAACGCCTCGATCAGATCGTGGACAACTGGGGACAGTTCGAGCCGGGTGGCGTCCAGCCAAACGGTGCGGACCCCGTGCTGGAATATCGTTTCCGCAACGGCACCGAACTCGCTCTGACCGCCAAACGGATCAACGTGGCCAAGCTGCTGCGCGACGTACAGGACTACATCAAGTCCAGCCCTTCCAATCCCGATTGGAGAAGACTGCAGATCAACAACATCGGATACCGGCTCGTAACAGATAACCAGGACCAGTACGTCGGCAACACCGCGGCCATGTGGCGCGAGCATCTCGACCCGGCACCGGGACACTACGACCGACGCGTCCGCTTCACCGCACCCATCATCGAACCGGGCGCCTACCTTGTCACCGGCCGGATGGCCGGCGGCAATGCCAGTCATATCATCCTCTGGGTCAACAACACGGTCCTGCTCAAGAAGACCATGCAGGAACAGACCCTTTTCTTTGCGGCCGATGCACGGAGCGGCGACCCCGTGCCGGACCTCAACATCGAATGCTTCGGCTACCGCCGCAACTACCGGCGCGACAAAGCGGGCAAGGCGCACACCGAGATGGAGACAGCCCATTTTGCGGCCTTCAGCAACCACGACGGCATGGTGATGACCGATCCCGGCGAGCTGGGTGATGCCTACCAGTGGATGATCATTGCCACTACGGACGACAGCACCGCCAGTGTTGAAACGCCGCGCTTTGCCTACCTCGGCTTCACGCGCGTCTGGTACCCCGGGTCGGATGAGCATGTGTACAGCCAGACCAAGGCTTTCATCATGACCGACCGGCCGGTCTACCGTCCCGGCCAACCGATTCACCTGAAGGCCTGGCTGCAGCAGGCCAGCTACAAACCCAACCACGAGGCATCGTTTGCCGGCCAGGAAATCACACTACTGATCAGGGATCCGCAGGGAACAACACTCTACACCGACACGCACACCACCGACGCGTTCGGCGGCGTGACGCTCGACTGGACCCCGCCCGCTGATGCCCGTCTCGGCGTGTACCGCATCCAGGTGCCACGCTACGGCAGCAATACGTTCCGCCTTGAGGAGTACAAGAAACCGGAGTTTGAAGTGACGGTCGACGGTCCCGCCAAGTCGATCCGGCTCGGCGACACCATCGCCTTCACGATCAAGGGGCAGTATTACTTCGGCGCCCCGGTCGCGCAAGGAACCGTGCGCTACAAGGTGAAGCGACGTTCGCACCAGGACTTCTGGTACCCGATTGAGCCTTGGGACTGGCTCTATGGCAACGGGTACGGCTGGCTGGGCGACGACTGGACCTGGTTCCCCGGCTGGCGCCGGTGGGGCTATCCGCGCCCGCAACCCCTCTGGTTCCCGCGGCCCGAGCCGCCGCCCGAGCTGGTGGCGGAAGGCGAAGCGCCCCTCGCCGAAGACGGCACGTTGACCGTGCGCATCGATACGGCCACGGCCGCCGAGCTGTATGGCGACATCGACCAGCGCTACGAGATCACGGCCGAGATCACCGATGCCTCGCGCCGCACCATCACCGGCTCCGGCAAAGCCACCGCCACGCGCGCTCCCTTCCGGGTCTGCCTCTGGGCCAATCGCGGCTTCTACCAGGTCGGCGACACGATCCGGGTCGAAGGGTCGGCACGAACGGTTGACGGCACGCCCGTCCCCGGCCAGGCGTCCCTGCGCCTGCTGCGCATTCGCTACGACGGCAGCACCCCCAGCGAGACGGCCGTTCAGAGTTGGACGTTGAACGCCGATGTCGAAGGCCGTTTCACGCTGCAGATGGAGGCCGACCAGGCGGGACAGTACCGCGTTTCCTGCATGTTCACCGATCGCCAGGGCAACACCATTGAAGGCGGCCAGATTCTCACGGTCCGCGGCGAGGGGTCCGGCGACTTCCTGTTCGACACGCTCCAACTGGCGGTCGAGCGCGGCACGTATTCACCGGGGGAGCGGGCCAAGCTGATGCTTGGAACCGCGGCACCCAACCAGGCGGTGCTGCTGTTTGAACGCCCCGTCAACGGCGCGTACACCATGCCGCGCCTGCTGCGCATGGAGGGGCACACCGCCATGCGCGAGATACGCATCCAGCCGGGCGACCGACCCAACATTTTCGTGGAGGCGTTGACGGTTCGCGATGGCAAGGTTCGCACCGTCGTGCGCGAGATCCTCGTACCGCCTGATGAACGCGTGCTCAATGTGGAGGCAACGCCGTCGGCCGAGGACTACGGACCCGGCGAACCGGCCCGTATCACGCTCAGCGTACGCGATGGAGACGACCAACCCGTGGTCGGTGCCTGCGTGATCAGCGTGTATGACAAGGCCCTCGACTACATCGCCGGTGGCGGCAATGTTCCGGATATCCGCGCCTTCTTCTGGAAGTGGCGTCGCAACCATTCGGCGCGGCAAGACACGAACGTCGATCGCCGTTTCCACAACCTGGTGCCGCCCAAGACAGTGACCATGCAGGCCATCGGCGTGTTCGGTCACACGATTGCCGACGACAACGATGCGGTTGAGACAAGGCAGACCCTCCGGCGTGCCAAGGGCGGGCCGGTGATGATGGACGCGATGGCAATGCCCATGGCAGCCATGGCGGAAAGCGAAGGCGCGCCGCCCGGTGGCGGCGGGGGCGCGGAGACGGTTCAGCCGGCCATTCGCAAGGCGTTTGCCGATACAGCCCACTGGAATGGGCTGATCACAACCGACAGCAACGGCATGGCAGAGGTGACCTTCGACATGCCGGAGAACCTGACCGCATGGCGCATCCGGACGTGGGCACTCGGTAACGGGGCACGGGTGGGTGAGGCGTCGTCGGAAGTAACCACGAGCAAGGATCTGTTGCTGCGACTCCAGGCCCCGCGTTTCTTCGTCGAACAGGACGAGGTCGTCCTCTCGGCCAATATTCACAACTATCTCCCGGCCACAAAACAGGTACAGGCGGTACTCGAACTTGACGGTCCATCGCTCCAACCCATGCCGGGCGTGCCGCTGAAGCAGTGGGTCGGCATCGGCCCCGGCGATGAAGCGCGTATCAATTGGCGCGTCAAAGTGCAGCGCGAAGGCGAAGCCGTGGTGCGGATATTGGCCCTCTCCGATGAAGAGTCGGACGCGATGGAGATGCGTTTCCCGGTCTATGTCCACGGCATGCTCAAGACCGACTCGTTCAGCCGCGTGATACGCCCCGAGGATCGTACCTGCCGGATCGATTTCACGGTACCGGCCACGCGTCGTCCCGAAGCCAGCCGATTCGAGGTGCGCACCTCGCCTTCGCTGGCGGCCACGCTTGTAGATGCCCTCCCCTACCTGGCGGACTATCCCTATGGGTGTACCGAACAGACACTCAATCGCTTCCTGCCCGCGTTGGTGGTGCGTCAGACCCTGCGCGAACTGGAGATTGATCTCGAAACCATCAAGGAACAACGCGCACTCCACCGCGCGCGGCAGGAGCAGGCGGGCATGCCACGCCGTAGCCCCGCAGGGCGGAGGCGGGTGTTCGACAGTGCCGAGGTCGACCGCATGGTCCGTGAAGGCATCAAGCGGCTGGTGGCTATGCAGGTATCCGACGGCGGCTGGGGCTGGTTCTCCGGGTGGGGCGAACGCTCGTCGCCACACACAACAGCCGTTGTCGTGCAGGGACTCCAGAAAGCCAACCGCCACGGTGCGGCTGTCCCGGCCAGTGTGCTGCAGCGCGGACGCGGCTGGCTGCTCAACTACCAGTCCGAACAGCGTCTCCGCCTGGACAACGCACCTACACGGACCAAACCGTGGAAGAAATATGCCAACAACCTGGATGCGCTTGTCTTCACCGTGCTGGCCGAAACAGGAGAGGCTGATGACAAGATACGCGGCTATCTCTATCGCGATCGCAACCATCTCTCCGTCTACAGCAAGGCACTTCTCGGCGTGACGATGCACCAGCTCGGTCACATGGAAGAGCGCGACATGCTGCTGCGCAACGTGGAGCAGTACCGGGTCGACGACACCGAGAACCAGACCACTTACCTCGAGCTGGGCAACGGCGGCTACTGGTGGTGCTGGTATGGCCAGGAGTCGGAGGCCCACGCGGCCTACCTGCGGCTGCTGAACGCGGTGGCCCCCAGGGATGAGCGGACGGCAGGGCTGGTGAAGTACCTGCTGAACAATCGCAAGCATGGCGCCTACTGGGACTCAACGCGCGACACGGCCTACTGCATCGAGGCCATGGCGGAGTTCTTGCTGGCCAGCGGGGAGCGGGCGCCCGAGATGACCGTTGCGCTCGCACTGGATGAGCAGGTGCTGCAGCGTGAGACCATCACCCCGGCCACGCTTTTCAGTCGCGATGACGCCTTCGTGCTCAGCGGGAGCGCTGTCACCAGCGGCAAACACCATCTGGAGGCAGTAAAGGATGGGGACGGGCCGCTCTATGTCAGTGCCGCCCTGACCGTCTTCACGCTTGAAGATATGATCCGCGCGGCTGGGCTCGAGCTCAAGATCGACCGGAAGCTTTACCGCCTGCACCGTCAACCGAACCAGGGCCAGGCGCCCGGCGGGCATGGGCAGCCGGTCGACCAGCAGCGCGAAGCCTTCTTCCGCGAAGCCATCACGCATGTCACCACGCTGAAAAGCGGCGACCTGGTTGAGATCGAGCTCAACGTGACCAGTAAGAATGACTACGAGTACATCGTTGTCGAGGACCGCAAAGCCGCCGGAATGGAGCCGGTGGCCGTGCGCAGCGGGTATACGGCGAAGGGGCCGCGCGCCTACGTCGAATACCGTGACGAACGGGTGGTTTTCTTCCTGCAGTCACTGGCACGGGGGCAGCACACGCTCACCTATCGCGTGCGCGCGGAGATCCCCGGCACCTTCAGCGCACTACCTGCAAGGGCGTTTGGAATGTACGCCCCGGAGTTGACAGCCAACAGCGATGAGGTCAAGATTCGGATCACGGAGTAGTACTGCTCCGGCCAAGGTGAGCCTCTCTTGGCTGGAGAGCGTGGAGGGCGCTCCGGCCAAGGTGAGCCTCTCTTGGCTGGAGAGCGTGGAGGGCG
>JADHWE010000097.1 GCA_016783675.1 Kiritimatiellia bacterium | reverse complement strand
CTCGCTCTCCTTCCTTGGACATTGGATTTGAGTGTTGGCTGTTGGATATTGAATCCCTGTTATCCGTGCAATCAGTGTAATCCGTGGTTCTCTTATCTCTTTTGGTTGCGGCTATGCCGCGCTATGCTTTCCGTGGTTATTCTCTTTAACTGAACTTTAGTTCCTGATACAGTCCAAGGGTCATGGATGATCGACCTTTCACCGTCAGGAGCTACCCGCTTGCGATATTGCATATCGACGCGGATGCGTTCTTTACGTCGGTCGAACAGGCATTGGACCCCCACCTGCGCGGCAAACCGGTCGTGACCGGCCAGGAGCGCGGCATCATCGCCTGCGCCAGCTACGAGGCCAAGGCGCGCGGGGTGAAGCGCGGGGTCACTCTCGGCGACGCCCGTAAGCTCTGCCCCGGACTGATCGTCCTGCCCAGCGATTACGAAAGCTACAGTCTCTATTCCAAGCGCATGTTCAACATCATGCGCCAGTTCACTCCCTGCGTGGAGGAATACTCGGTCGATGAAGCCTTCCTCGATATCACCGGCATGCGGCGCGTCTTCCGTTGCTCCTACGAGGAGATCGGGCGCAAGATTCAGAAGGAGATCCACGGGGAACTGGGCATGACCGTATCGGTGGGGCTCAGCCTCTCCAAGACGCTCGCCAAGCTCTGTTCCAAGTTCCGCAAACCCAACGGGTTCACAGGTGTTCCCGGCCGTTACATTCATATCCTGCTTCAACGCACGGCCTTGGAACAGGTCTGGGGCTTTGGTCCCAGCACGGTCAACCTGCTGACCAAGTACGGCCTGCAGACCGCCTACGACTTCGCCATACGTCCCAAGCCCTGGGCGTCCGGCCTGCTTAAGAAACCGGGACGTGAAATCTGGAGCGAGCTGCGCGGCGACTCGGTCTGGCCGGTCGACAGCGCCGGGAAAGCCACCTATGGCTCCATCATGAAATCCAAAACCTTCACCCCACCTTCCACGGACAAGGAGTATATTTTTGCCAAACTGGTAAAGAACGTGGAATCCGCGTTCATGAAGGCACGCCGCTATCACCTGCGCCCGCGCATGCTGGGCGTGGTGCTGCGCCGGCAGGATTTCCGGCACGACGGACTCGAGGCCCGGCTCAGCCGCGCCACCTCGTCCACGCTCGAAGTCATGCCACTGATCCGCACCATGTTTGAGCAGATCTTTAGTCAGCAACGCGAATACCGTTCCACCATGATCTTTCTGGGGGTACTCGAGAATGACCTGGTCGATCAGTTTGATCTCTTTGAGGATCGACTCAAGATCGATGCGCTCTTCCGGGTTACCGGTGCCATCGACGACATCAACAAACGCTTCGGCAAGCACGCGGTCCGCTCTGCCACCTCCCTGTTTCTGACCCACAAGCCCGACAGTCCGCGTGATCTGGAACACACCCGCAAGCAGGTTATCTTTCCCGGCGAAACGCAGCGGAGAAGGTTGAAGATTCCGCGCATGGGGATTAAGGTGTAACCCCATGACACTTCGCTGCCCATACTGCAAAGGCACGTTCACTCCGGACGCAGGCAGGAAATGCCCGCATTGCGGCAAGTTCATCAACCTGCCGCCCCACCTGCGGCCCGATGAGAAGCCGCTCCGTGTTTCACGCCGCGAGCATGTCTCGCGTCTCGAGGAGCACCGGCGCGAGACCCTGACCCCCACGTTTCAGTTCGGACGCAAACCCTCCACGCTGCTCGTGGCACTCGGTGTACTGGTTATCGTGGGGGGACTCCTCCTCGTCCGCGTGTCAGCACGCTTCGGAAAGACGCAGCGGCGATCGACGCTCGGGATGGTGGCGGTCAATGCGGTCGAAACCCTCACGACCGCCACCCGCATCTTCGCAAAAGAGTGCGGGCGCATTCCAACCGAAAAAGAGGGGTTCATCGTACTGCTGAGCAACCCCGGCATCGAAGGCTGGGACGGGCCCTACATCACGCTCATCAAACCCGACCCCTGGGAACAACCCTACCGCTACACCGTCACCAACGGCATCGCCACCATAGCCTCGTGCGGCCCGGACCAAGCGCCCGGCACAGACGACGACATCATCGCCACCACAGAGGAGTAAGCCCTCCACTGTCGGCCATGCTCCAAGCAACCACTTGAATAGCCCTAGTAGTGATGGCTATACTCGTACTCACCAGTAACCGCTTGCGGCATCAAGATAGGAGCCTAGACATGAAACGAAAGATGACCTCGGGAATCATGGCCATGGTGGTAGTGCTTGTCGGGGGCGCTCTTGCTGAGACGAATATGATCATCACTCACTTCGGTGCCAACGGTGAGATCAGCGTCAGCAACCTCTGGACCAACGCGTCCTGCCGTGTCGAGTGGCGATCATCGCTCACGGCTGGAGAATGGATGCGTTCTTGGCAGACGCTTGATCGCAAAGACACCGGGACGAATACTACGCAAACGTTCAAGGTTCCGATGTTCTACCGAGTGGTCATGACGGTGTCCGATGAGCCCAGCGGCATGGCCCTCGTTGATGCTGGTTCCTTCCGGATGGGAGATACGTACGCGGAAGGAAATGCAGACGAACTCCCCGTGCATGAAGTCTACGCGGGTGCCTTCTGGATCGATCGGTACGAAGTGACAAAAGCACAATGGGATGTCGTACGTGATTGGGGATTGACTAACGGATACGTGGATCTGCCGTCAGGAGGCGGCGGACTGCGTGCCTCGCCGCCGGGATACCGGGACGAGCCGGACCATCCCCTCACAGGTACCACATGGAATGACTGTGTGAAGTGGTGCAATGCCCGTTCGGAGATGCACGTCCTGACCCCCGTCTACTACACCTCGGCGGGACAAACCACAGTCTATCGGACAGGCACCGTCGATCTTGCGAGTTCTTTCGTGGACTGGGATGCCAAGGGCTATCGACTGCCAACCGAAGCCGAGTGGGAAAAAGCATGTCGCGGTGGCCGCGATGGCCATCATTTCCCGTGGCCGAGTTTCGGCGGGAACTGGTCCAGCCATATTGAAAGAACAACTGCCAATTACTACGGAAGCGGTGACCCTTCCGAAGGAGACGGGGATGGCACCACGCGGATCGGGTATTACAACGGGGCACAGCAAGTGACCAACGAGACCGGCGCTGTTCTCGCTCAGTCCGACATGGCCAACGGGTACGGCCTTTACGACATGGCAGGCAATCTGTATGAGTGGTGTTGGGACCGCTATAGCTCGAACTACTACACAGTCGCTCCTTCCACCAACCCCCGCGGCCCTGATACGGGAAGCAATCGCGTCTGTCGGGGTGGCTCTTACTTCTATGTTTCGAATGGGATGCGGTGTTCACAGCGTGGCCGGTATGAACCCCTCTTCTACTACACACAATCGGGAACCTTTCGATGTGTGAGGAGGCCCTGAACGACGACACCTGAGCCGAACAACCGACCATACCGCTGACAACAGCGGACGGCTGCCAGCGTCTGGTCAGGCATGCCGTCCTCCAGTGGTTACTAGCAGGGCTGACTGTTGACCGCCCCGCAGTCACCGGGCAGAGGAATACGCGCTCGGTGCGGCTTTCACTGGCGCGGTGGACTCGGCTTGTTCAGTGTTGTCTATATGTCCGTCCACGACTCCAGTTCGTATACCACGGGTGCTGCGTTGGTATTGGGAATGTTGTAGTTCTCTGTTCGCGCTGCCCCACCTCCGGGGCTTATCCAGTTGTACCATTCGGGAATGGGGTTCCCGGAGGTCGTGTGGTCTACGTGTATCTTGATGCAGTCGAAGGTACCCGCAGGGACAGTGATGGACTCATTCGTGACGATAGTCCGGATATACGTTTGAGCCCCTTGGGAGCCCAAGGTGGTGTTTGTCCAGACAGTGCCGATTGGCGCATCTTGCCAGACGAGACTGTCGAACGGGCCTTGCCAAGAGTAGTATGCTGTTTCAGTGGACCTGACAAAGTCAGTCCACTCGCCTGCATATCCTTCTGGTTCTGCACCACTGTACGACTCAACAAATCGAACGAGCCGCCGCTTCTCTGGTTGGCTGCCGGGGAGCACAAGAATCCCATGCACTGTTGACGTCATGGCCCATGTTTCACCAAGGGCATTGGACACAGAAAATGAAGAGGCTCTACCAACTGGCATGGGTACAAGATGGCTGTTTGTCCAACAAACCACACGATAGAACATGGGGACTTCGGCAACCCTGGTTCCATTCGTCATGACCAGCCCGTCAAGATATGCCCAGTGATCCTGCCAGTTCGTAGAAGACTGCAAGTCGCCTCGCCACTGTATCGTGCAAACCGAGTTGGACGGTGCAGACCAAGTGATCTCACCGTTCTTGTCGAACGACGTGATTTCCACCTGAGCTTGTGCGCCATGGAGCACGATCCACATTGCGACCACACTGACAATCAGTTCTCTTCTCATCACGTGTATCCTTGCTGTTCTTCTCCCACGGAACAAGTTCTTCAGATTCGCTATCACTTCATCCACGGTGAGGGTGGATGCGGAATTCTGTCAATAGATATATTGCATTGATCTCTCATGTTTTTCCCGTGCTCTGCTCTGGCGATGGCCAGCTTGTGCTTGTTCGTCGTGTTATCATGCGGCATCAATAGCGTTCATGAGGCACTCATCTCCTTCGTCGCATCCTCAGCATCCTTCACATGACGCTAACCCCTTGACGCTGCGCCATCTCAACGTGGCCTTCAGAGTATCCAAACCCGTTGATCCGCCCACTGTCGATCCGGACAACTGATTGAGTGCCGCAACAATCGCAGTCAGGCGCGGCCCGTTGAACGTCGCCTGCAGCGGGGCCCGCTCGGCCAGCGTCTTCCGCAGCTCGCACATCCCTCCTAGGGTACAGAAATCCCCATCACTAAGGGCAAATGGTCTGACACCTCGACAGTAGCACCGCCAGGGATGTGCGGCTGCTGCGTAATGCGCTCGGCCAGACTGGGAGAGACCCAGAACTGATCGAGCGCCCACCCTCCATGGGTGCCGGGACCTGCAAGATAGCGCCATCCAGCATTCCGAAGGATGTCAGACTCTGGCTGTCCTTCGATGGAGTTCATATCTCCCATCAGGACGGTGGCACCGTCGATGTGGGGTGCCATTTGAGAGACTAGGAAACGGCATTCTTGTTGACGAACTGCAGAACTGGTGCTGTCCAAATGAACCACGAAGACGTGTAGAATCTGGTTGCCGTCGAGTTGGATTTGTGCGTGGAGGGCGGCACGGGTGAACTGTGACGTGAATCCCTCTGCGGATAGGATCGGGTGTTTGCTGAAGAGCACAACATGAGCGTAGCCAGAGCCTGAATTCCCGCTGCGAGCTAGAAAGTAGTGCATTCCGAGTTCCTGCGCCACGGTCTCGGCAACGGCTGGCTCGCCCAAGTCCCACTGGTGGGCCTCCTGAACACCGAGGATATTGGGGCTGACGGACTTCACGACATCCAGAACCTGTGGCAGGCGGTTGCCTGAGTAACCTCGTTCCTCGGCCCACTCACGATTGCCGGGAGATAGCGTCTCAACCCCAGCACCATTGAGAATGTTGTACGTCATCAGAGTTAGCCCTGCGGACCCACCCTCTTCATCATCTTTGCAGCCCGTCATGCATATCATCAGGCAGGCAACTGCGAGTGAGTGGGCTAGAAATGGAGCAATGGGTCTCATATCTTCATCCTTGCCGAACTTGTGTTAACCAGTTCCTGTTAACCACGGCTATTCCTGTGTTAGTAAGCAAGTGATTCTCTGAGCTCGATCGAGCATAGTCAGCGGCAGTGAAGGCGTCCAGCGTGTGCCTTGGAGCACGATGGACTGTTGATCGGCCTGCAGTCAACCCTGCTCCTTTATCTACGTCCCTCGCTACGTCTCTTGCCGAGAATGAAAAAGAATCCGCCAAATACTGCAGCCGCAAGTGCGTGAGACAGTGGAACAGAATTCAATCCCTTGCCGCCGAGAAGAGGAGCTAGTGCTGCCAGCGTGCAGATGACAGCTGTGGTAAGTCCCAATGAACCCAACAAGACGAAGTGTGATCCCCTTTGCCGGTCTTCGGCCCCCGAGCCATCCCTCTGCATTGCGGCCTCGATGCCAATCTGCATCTGTTGCTCGGCTGGCGTTTCGCATGGAAGAATAGGCGACTCCCCCATCTGTCCTTGGGGTTCCTCCGAGTATTGTATGACACCGGCCATGCTTGTTGCATCGATCAGGTTGGCCCCGCGTAGGTCGGCCCCGCGTAGGTCGGCCCCGTCCAAATATGCCTCGGCCAAGTAAGCCCCGCTCAGGTCGGCCCCGACCAACTCGGCCACGATCAGGTTGGCCCCGCGTAGGTTAGCCCCGACCAGGCTGGCCTCGAACAGGTCGGCCTCGCGCAAGTTTGCCCCGCGCAGGTCAGCCCCGTCCAGGACGGCCTTGCTCAGGTCGGCCCCGCGTAGGTTGGCTTCGCGTAGGTTGGCATCGCGCAGGTCGGCCCTGATCAGGTCAGCATTGCTCAGGTCGGCACACTCTGCTGCCGACTCCTTGGCTAGAAACATCTCATGCTTACGTAGGACCTCGGCCAGTTGCTCCTTTGTCACCCCCGTCCTCCTTTCGGCTTAAGCGAATGCCTGCGCTGTTGACTGCCAGCATAGAAGTGGGACACAGGGGTGTCCAGTGTGTTATTCGGAGCAACCAGTACACTGGGGCGGTCAACGATCAGCCCTGCTCCCAATAACCTCTGGACACCACAAACTATGAAGGATATGGTCGTCACCGTTAACGTGATCGCCTGTCCTGTTATCCCGTGATAATCCGGTGATAAGCGGATCCGGTTAATAACAAGTTGGCGAATGGAGAATAGACTATGCCGAGAAGGCGGGAGACATGAAGAAACTCCTTTCATATGCGGGCCTCACGCTGGTCTTCATCACGATCCTTTTCGCGTACGGCAGGTATTTCTTCAACGGAGCGACTTGGCTACTTGAGCACCTCTGGTCCTCCGAGTTCTATTGGAAGGATGCTCCTCTACTTCACCTTGTCTTGAGGATGGGCGTCGGCGGGGCTCTAAGTTGGATTATCACCATCGGGGTGCGAAACCGCTTCAGGAAGCGTCCCTTTCTCGACACGGTCAACTGGCAGAAGTTACTTGTGGTGGTCTTCTGTCTTTGCCTTCTGTTGCACCTGAACAATGAAGTAGATGCGCTCGTCCCTAGACTCGCAGCAATTGACTTCGAGTTTGATCCGGACCATGGGTCTGGTAACCCCCTAGCGTGAGTTTATTTTGCAGGCAATGCCTGACTGCTCTAAGTGGTTACAACAAAGTCGGTTACACTGCAACCTAGTTGTATACACTAACGCCCTTGATCTTGACCGGTTTTGTATGCACATCCGCGAGATTC
>JADHWE010000096.1 GCA_016783675.1 Kiritimatiellia bacterium | reverse complement strand
TGATGCAATCGCAGCATAGAGAAGGAATACAGCTCTCGCTTGTCCGCCCCCGGGGGCGGACAAGCGAGAGCACAAGAAGGGACCACAACACTAACCGCTATGTCGACCAATTAAGGCCGCTCTCCTTCAAATTTAGCGCAACCCAGGGCACCACACTTAACCGGATACCCGACTCACTTCGATCGATTCCGGTCTCAAACATGGCAAGGATCCAGGAGGCCGAGGGGAGGCCGGAGGCCGAGGGGTCAAGGCCGAGGGGTCAGGCCTTGATTAGTGTTTAGAGATGCGGCGCTCTGCTTTGCGATAGAGCCGATCGAGTCGCCTGTCGTGCGCCATGGCGCCATTGAGCTCTGCGATGGCACGAGAAACACCGGAACCGTCTGTGAGTCCCAAGCGGTGCGACACCGCACGCTGGGTCATGCCGCTGTACTGAACCAACAGCTTCATCAGCATGGCGCGCACATCACTTTTTCTGCGACGTCCACGCATTTCATCCATGCTAACCCGACAGACGGTGCACACGGCCTGCTCTACGACCTCGGGAGGCGTTCCCGCCTCCATCCGTCTCATCGCCGCATCCTGTGGCGATCCCAGCGCTCGCACCTGCGCTCTAAGTTCCAGCTCGACCTGCCGACAGAATTCACGCGCTCCAACCGCCTTGCTTGACCACCCCATGCCTTTCTCAAGAACCGGGTCATCTGCATCAAGGCCCGCCTCTACAAACCGCGCATACGCCGCCCTCGGTTCTGGTGCATTGACAGTCACAACCGCCCGCAACGGCTCGTAGTCCATCCAATCCTGTCCGGGCTCAAGTCCTGTATAGGCCCGATAGCTGCTCCATCGGTATGCGCGTAAGCGTTTCACCCTCTCCTCGACAGGTGTTTCGGCCAGTGCGGCTGTCCGGACCGGATTGAGGTGGATATAGCGCGAGAGCCGCAGCAGGTAATCGTCGCCCTCTACCAGGGGGGCTTTGTAGCGACCACTGTAGAGGTGGCCGACGCGATGGTGTTTGGTGTTGTAATAGACCGTGTAGGACGTATTGAACTGCTGCATGAACGCCGAGAGATTGCCGCGGGGGGTCTCGACCAATCCATGCCAGTGGTTCTTGCATGAGCGTGTACGCGTAAACGCGTACCTGGAATGTCTCTGCGCTCTCGCCAAGCTTCTCCAAGAAACGCATGCGGTCTGAATTCAACCGAAAGATCGCACCACGCTCATTTCCACGCGCCATCACGTGGTAAATCGCGCCTTCAAACTCCAATCGCAGTGGTCGAGCCATGACACGCTTACACTAGCGCCATGAGCGCCCGCTGTAAACACTAATCAAGGCCTGACCCCACGTCCTGACCCCACGTCCGCCCCACGTCCGCAGGCGGGGGACGACTCTTTGCGATCCGCAATGATCCGGCTCCAGGAAGCGATCAGAGCACCGGCACCCACAACGGCCGCTATCGTTGCAATCGCGGCCGGGCCGGTCTGGCCGTAGATCCAGTAGCCGGTCGCGAAAAGCGATCCGTAGACCGTCATGCAGCCGAATACGATGCAGAGAATGCCAAACGGCACGTTGTCGGGATCGTGCAGCGAACGAACGGGAGTGCCCGCGGCCTCCGCCTTGGCCAGCACCTTGCGCCAGCCCGGTCCACCCGGATTCACCAGCTCACAGAATGAACGCAGACGCTCGTCATCCGACGGCTTGGTCAGGAAGGTCGCCAGGAGCCAGGAGGCGGTTGTGATGGCCACAATCAGGATGAACTTCATGTCGCCACCCGAGATGTCCTCGTGCAGATTCTCGATCCAGGCATCCAGCCCCGGCAGGTATTTGGGGGTGAGCGCCTGCAGAAAGACGGAGACCACAAAGGAGACGATCAGGGCCGTAATCTCGCTGTAGGCATTGATCCGCCACCAGAACCAGCGCAGGATCAGCAGCAGCCCGGTCCCCGCGCCGACTGAGAGCAGAATATTGAAGAGCTGAAGGGCGTTCTGAAGCTGCAGCGCAAACACCGCCGTAAAAACCATCAGCACCACGGTCGAGATCCTTCCCACCCAGACCAGGCGCTTTTCAGAAGCCTCGGGGCGAATGAAGCGCTGATACCAGTCGTTCACAATGTACGACGAACCCCAGTTGAGATGGGTCGAGATGGTCGACATGTAGGCCGCCACGAGCGAGGTCAACAGGAGACCGAGCCACCCCGGCTTCAGGAAGTTCAACATGGCGGAGTAGCCGAGGTCGTGCCCCAGCTTGCTGTCGGGCACATCCTTGCGGCTGAAGGCCGACCGCAGGAAGAAGACGCCGCGGTTGACGAAGCCGGACTGCACCTCGGCGCGCTCACCCAGGTCAAGGTCAGGCGTAGCCTCGACCTCAGTCACCAGAAGCGACTGGAAAGCGGCACGCTGTGCATCGGTCAGCGTCACGGTATTCTTAAGGCCCTCGATGAAGTCACGACTGGCCTCATTCTCGGTATTGGAGAGCGATTTCACCATCATGAGTTCGAAGGCTGCTGCCAGCTCGGGATCGAAACCCAGCAGCGTGGACTGCGACTCAATCACGCCGAAGACCTCGGCCGGCTCTTCGGCCACCACCTCGGCCGTCATGACGATCGCTTCCTTGGCCTGTTCAAACGCCTGCTTCTCAGAGTTGGTGGCCATCGGGTAGACAATGATCGAGCAGAGCGCCACGATGATCCAGGGCCAGGGACGCAGGGCATAGTGCGCGATATTGAAAAAGAGGGTCGCCCCGAGGGCGTGTTTCTCGTTCTTGGCCGCCAGCATGCGCTGCACGAGGTAGCCGCCGCCGCCAGGTTCCGCGCCCGGGTAGTAGACGCTCCACCACGTCACCGCGAGTGGAATAATGAAGATCGAGAAGAGCAGACTCCGGTTCTCGAAAGGCGGCAGGAGCGACAGCTTGGAGGCGAGCTCGGGGTTCGACTTGAAGTAGTCCACCATCGCATTCAACCCGGTGACCGTGGTTCCATCCGCTGCGACATGCGCGACCGACTCCTGGCCCAGTGCGAAGTAGGCCGCCGCAAAGGCGCCCACCATCGCCATGATGAAGAGGAGGAAGTCCGTAATCAGGACGCCCTTGAATCCGCCCATGGAGCTGAAAATCACGGTCACAGCCGAGGCATAAACAATACTCTCCCATGGCTGCAACCCCAGCATGACGCCACCAATCTTGATAGCCGCCAGCGAGACGCCGGCCATGATCATGACATTGAAGAAGACGCCAAGATAGAGTGCGCGAAAGCCGCGCAGAAATGCGGCCGATTTGCCGCTGTAGCGAATCTCGTAGAACTCGACATCGGTCAGCACGTTGGAGCGGCGCCAGAGCCGGGCGTACACGAAGACCGTCAACATGCCGGTCAGCAGGAAGGCCCACCAGCACCAGTTGCCGGAGACGCCGTTCTGACGCACCAGGTCGGTGACGAGGTTGGGGGTATCGGTCGAGAACGTCGTCGCAACCATCGAGAACCCCAGCAACCACCACGGCATGCTGCGGCCGCCCAGGAAGAAATCGGCTTCACTCTTTCCCGCGCTTTTCGACACGATGGCGCCCACCGCGAGGGCAATGGCGAAGAAACCAAAGATGAAGGCCCAATCAATCGCTGCAAGTTGCATATCCTAACTCCTTTTCTACTGCTCTCAGACTTCTGCAAATACACTAGTGTAGTGATTGCTAAATCCGCAGAGGAGATAGATTTACGATGTCATCCCGAGCTTGTCGAGGGATCTCCATGGCACCCAGTGCTTTGGAGATTCCTCGGCTTCGCTCGGAATGACAGCTATCTACTGCGCGGACTTCTCAATCCTACACTCGCAGGGACACACCCCAGTTCCGGCATCTCTCCCGAATCACGGAACGCCTTAGGCCCCATCCCAACGATGGTTTGCAGCGTACGGTGCAGGTGAAGACTGGTATTGAATCCGCTCTGGGCGGCGATCGCGTTGACCTTCAGGGCTGATGTCTTCAGAAGGTGGCAGGCCCGAGCGGTCCGCACCCGAGCGATCTCCTCCTGCATCGTGTGGCCCACATGCTTGTCGAACAGAGTCTGGAGGTGCCGACGGGTTATGGACGCCTCTTCGGCGACGTGCTCAACCCGCATCGGTTCCCGGTAGTGCCGCCAGATGTAACGCAGTGCCTCTGCGGCATGGATGTTGTCAATGGCACGTATATCGCTCGATTCACGGACCTCCACATGCGTCGGCGGCACCCGCAATGTCTCTCGATCGGGTGCCTCGCCATCCATCATACGGTCCAACATACGGGCGGCCTCGTAACCGATGCGTCGCGTTGCGGCTTCCACGCTTGATATCGACACGGCTGCGATCTCACAAATCATGGCGTCGTTTTCGGCCGAGACGACCGCAACCTGGGTCGGTACGCGGTAGCCCATGTGAGCCAAAGCGTCAATGGTGGGCCGCGCGATCTGGTCGTTGGTCACCATCATTCCGATCGGCTCATCAAATGTTCCCATGGCCTGCTCCAGCCAAGTCCATGCCTCCCCCGGTGCAGGATGCCAGCTCTTGGGGGGCTGGGGAGGAGATAGCGCCACGAACCGACAGCCCGCTGCTTCGGCCTCGCGTCGGAACCCATCCATGCGAGGCATCTGGTAGGGCGTAAATCCGAGATGCAGGAAACACAGAACCTTGAAGTCACGGTCAATCAGGTGCCGTGCCGCCATGGCACCAATCTCCTCTTCGTCATAGTACACACGGGGGACCGGCAGGCGATCGTCATGCTCGAAAGCCACGGTGGGCACATCGAGCGAGCGAGCGAAATCGATGATGTCGGCGCGGTAGGCGTGACGACAGATGACACCGTCGGGAACAACCCCGTCCGGTATCGCACCCGTGTAGCACATCGAATTGTCCAGGATCCAGCCGCCCTCGTGGGCATAGTCCACGATTCCCTCGTGAACGGCCTGAACATTCCACGCCGCTAGATACAACACCGTCCGCCGACTCATACAGTCTGCTCCGCAAAGAAAGTAACCAGCTCGGGATCAAGTTCCGAGACGTCGGTGCCAAGAGTCGAGTCCCGCAGGCACTCGGTCGCGGCGCATCCGGCCGCCACGCTGTAGCGCGCGGCCACGGGTGAGGTCGTCGCCTTTGCCTCGCCACGTACGAAACGGATGAACTCGTTGACGATGGCCGGATCGGCACCACCATGCCCACCATCCGTAGCGGGCGCACGAAACTCGGCGTCCGCCTCAGGCTTGTAGCCGCATTTCTTGTCCCACAGTCGCACCACCGTGCCCGCTTCCCCGTTGCCGAAGTTCTCAATGCGCCCCTCGGTACCGATAATCGTGTAGTTGCGCCAGTAGTCCGGTGTGTAGTGACACTGCTGGTAGGAACAGAACACGCCGTTGTCGAGCTGCATCAACATCATGCTGATATCCTCGACGTCGACGACGGGGTTCAACCCCTTCAGACTGAGCGGCGGCCAGTTCTCGCTCTTCCAGTCACGCTTGGCCGGCTCCGGGTTCGGATCCTTGTCTTCAATCTCTCCGTAAACAGTCAGGTCGCCCATGGCCGCGACGCGCTTGGTGTACCCTCCGCACAGCCAATGCAGCACATCGATATCGTGTGCGCCCTTCTGGAGTAGGAGGCCAGTCGACTTGGTGCGATCGGCATGCCAGTCCTTGAAGTAGAAATCGCCGCCCCACCCCACGAAATGCCGGCACCAGCCCGCCTTCACCTCGCCGATGTCGCCGCGATCAATCAACTCCTTCATCTTTAGCACGAACGGCATGTGACGCATGTTATGACCAAGATAGAGCTTGGCCTTGTTGTCATAGGCCGCCTTGAGTATCCGATCGCACCCCTCGGTCGTGATCGCCATCGGTTTTTCGAGATAGACCGCTTTGCCTCTATCCAACGCCGCCACCGCCTGCTCTTCATGGCAGTCGTCGGGCGAACAGATGAAGACCGCATCCACGTCGTCACGCGCGAGGAGCTCGCGGTAGTCCTGTGTCACGAAATCCGGTGTGTACTTCTCGCTGAATGTGTCCAGAAACTTCTGTTGCGGATCGGCGCCCGCCACGAGTCGCACGCCGTCATCGGGGTCATGGGCATGACCGGCCAGTCCTCCGCGTCCTGCCACACCGATCACACCAATACGCAAATCCCTGCTCATCCTATCTCCTCCCATGACAACACGACCTTGCCGCATTGCCCTTGATTCATGACTTCAAAGCCCTTCTCGAAATCGGCGTATGACAGGTGGTGCGTGATGACCGGGCTGATATCCAGTCCGCCCTGCACCAGCACCGTCATCATGTACCACGTCTCATACATCTCGCGTCCGTAGATCCCCTTGATCGTCAGCATGTTGAAGATCACCTGCTGCCAGTCGATCGCCATCTCCTCGGTGGGAATACCCAGCATCGCGATCTTGCCACCGTGACACATGTGCTCCAGCATCTGGCGAAAGGCGGTCGGGTTGCCCGACATCTCGAGTCCAATGTCGAACCCCTCCTTCATGCCGAGCTCACGGCGCACAGCATCCAGACTCGTGTCGCTTACATTTACCGCCCGCGTCACCCCCAGTTTCTCCGCCAGCGCCAGGCGGTAGGGGTTGACGTCGGTAATCACCGTGTAGCGCGCGCCGGCGTGTTTCGCGATCGCGGCGGCCATGATCCCGATCGGCCCCGCCCCCGTGATCAGGACGTCCTCGCCCAGAACCTTGAACTGCAGCGTTGAGTGGGCGGCGTTGCCGAACGGATCGAAGATCGCGGCCACCTCCAGCGGCACAGCCGGGTCCTGGTGCCACACGTTCGTCATGGGTAAGGCGACATACTCCGCGAAGGCACCGGGGATATTCACGCCGAGGCCCTTGGTATCCATGCACAGATGCCGGCGGCCCGCCATGCAGTTGCGGCAGCGACCGCAGACCACGTGCCCTTCCCCGCTCACCACGTCACCGATCTTGAAGTCGGCCACGTTGCTGCCCACCTCAACCACCGTCCCCACAAACTCGTGCCCGATCGTCATGGGCACAGGGATGGTCTTCTGTGCCCATTCATCCCAGTTGTAGATATGCAGGTCCGTCCCACAGATGCCCGTGCGAGCCATCTTGATCAACACATCGTTAATCCCAATCTCGGGCTCGGGTACATCCTGGAGCCAGAGGCCGGGTTTGGACTTTGCTTTGACTAGTGCTTTCATCGTTTTCTTCCCTCTTTACCGGGCCTTGCGGCCCGAGATTAGGGCGAAAGATTAGGGCGAAAGATTAAGGGATAGGAACACGGCCCCCTAATCTTTCGCCTTAATCTAGGGTTTCACAAAACTCATAACATAGTGATTATGAACGACTTACAAAAGCACCAAAACGCCGATTTCCTAAACCGTGCAACATGTTCATTATCAATCACTTACGACGACAAATATCCAGAGTCGACCTCGTTT
>JADHWE010000095.1 GCA_016783675.1 Kiritimatiellia bacterium | reverse complement strand
CTGAGGCTTCTCCAATTGCCGCCAAACTGGCCGCTTCTCTAGGGTTGAATCTGTCGAACGTGACAGGCAGCGGCCCCCGGGGCCGCATCCTGCAAGCCGACGTGATCAGGGCCGCCGCTGCGGTGATCCGGGGCCAGGCTGCACCTTCCCCAGGGCGACCACAGGGATCGCCCCTACGGCCGGCACTGACGCCAAGCCCTGCGCGGGTGGTCGACGCCATTCCTCTCGCCGGCATTCGCGGAATCGTCTCCGAGCGAATGGCGACCAGCGCCCACACCACGGCACGTGTGACCCTGTTCCGCGAAGTGGACACTACTGCGCTGATTGACCTCCGTGAGCGATTCAAGACCCAGGGCATTGAGGTTTCGTACAACGACTTTCTGGTGCGAATCTGCGCCAGTGCGCTGCGGGAACACCCCGATGCGAACGCGCGAATGGGCGACGGACAGATCGAACGGCTGGATCGCGTCCATCTTGGCCTAGCGGTGGACACGGACCGGGGCTTGCTGGTGCCGGTTATCCGCGATGCCGACGCCCTGACTATCCCGCAGATCGCCGCCGAAAGCACGCGGCTGATCGAGGCCGCCCGTTCGGGCCGCAGCCTCCCCGACGATCTCACCGGCGGTACGTTTACGATCACCAACCTGGGAATGTTCGGCGTTGACGGTTTCACGCCTGTCATCAACCTGCCGGAATGTTGCGTCCTGGGCGTAGGGCGCATCGTGCGCAAGCCAGCAGTGATTGACGAGGACGATACTGTGGCCGTGCGTCCTATGTTGACTCTCAGTCTCGTGTTCGACCACCGGGTCATTGACGGCGCATCCGCGGCGCGCTTTCTTGATCGCACTGCGCAACTGATACAGAATCCTCTGCTCCTGCTGTGAGCGGATAAGCATCCTCGACATACACAAGGTGGAGAGTTATGAGCGACGAGATAAAAGAAGGGCCTCCGGAAGATCTGACGCGTGAACAACTGCTGGGAATGTACCGGCGCATGCGGCTGATTCGTGGTTTTGAGAATAGAGCCAAAGAACACTTCGAAGCCGGTGAGATCGCTGGGTTCTTGCACCTGTCGCAGGGTCAGGAGGCGGTGCCGGTGGGCACCTGCACCGCCCTGCGTCAGGACGACTATATCACCAGCACGCACCGTGGTCATGGAGACGTGATCGCCAAAGGCTGCGACGTTAAGTACATGTTTGCCGAGCTATATGGCCGTACCACTGGTTACTGCAAAGGCAAAGGCGGTTCGATGCACATCGCTGATTTCAGCCAGGGGATCATCGGTGCCACCGGCATCGTCGGCGGCAGCGTGCCGACTGCGCCTGGCATCGCCCTCTCCATCAAAATGCGCGGCACAGACCAGGTAGTGGCCTGCTTCTTTGGCGATGGAGCCACCGCAGGGGGAGGATTCCACGAGGCACTCAACCTGTCGTCGCTCTGGCAGGTGCCAATCATCTTTGTCTGCCAGAACAACCTGTATGCACTGTCGCATCCCTGGGAGAAGACAGCCTATAAGTGCGAGTTGTCTTACCGGGTGTCCACCTATAACATACCGGCAGAGTGTGTGGACGGGATGGACGCCCTTGCGGTTTACCGCGCGGCCAGGAAAGCCGTGGACCGCGCGCGGGCAGGAGGCGGCCCGAGCTTCATTGAGGCCAAGACGTACCGCTTTCTGGGCCACTATGTTGGCGACCCCGGCCTATACATGCCGCCGGAGGAGCGGGAGGCCTGGCGCAAGCGGGATGCGATCCTGAAATTGGGCCGGCAACTCCGCGCGTGGGGATGCCTGACCGAAGAGGAAGATGCCCAGATAGCAGCCGACGTCGACGCGGAACTGGAAGGCGCTATCGCGTTTGCCCAATCGAGTCCACTTCCTCCCCCCGAGGATGCGCTCACCGACGTCTATGTGCACTTCGACTACCTGGGGAATCCATTGGACGAAGGGGAACAGCGATGAGAGAGATAACCTATCGTGACGCGCTTCGAGAGGCTCTACGAGAGGAAATGCTCCGTGACGAGCGTGTGTTCCTGATGGGCGAGGACATCGCTGATCCCTTTGGCAGCGCCTACAAGGTGACGCTGGGGCTCTCGCCTGAATTCGGCACTGACCGGGTCCGCCAGACACCCATCAGCGAACTGGGTTTCGTCGGCGCTGGTGTGGGCGCGGCACTGACCGGCATGCGCCCCGTCGTGGAGTTGATGTACATTGACTTCAGCATGCTGGCTATGGACCAGATCGTCAACCAGGCCGCCAAGATCCGCTACATGTCCGGCGGGCAGGCGGAGGTGCCGCTGGTTATCCGTACCCAAGGTGGCCTGGGGCGCTCCTCTGCTGCGCACCACGCTCAAAGTCTCGAGGCCTGGTTCGTCCATCTGCCAGGTATGCTCGTGGCGATGCCCTCGACCCCCTACGATGCGAAGGGATTGCTCAAGACAGCGATCCGCCTGAATGACCCGGTCATGTTCATCGAACACAAGCTGCTCTACAACACGGAGGGCCCGGTACCGGAAGAGGAGTACACCATCCCCTTTGGCGTGGCGGACGTGAAGCGCGAGGGGACGGACTGCACGGTCGTTGCCACTTCGATGACAGTGCTCAAGGCGCTGCAGGCGGCCGAAATGCTGAAGAAGGAAGGAATCAGCGTTGAGGTGGTTGATCCGCGCACCCTCTTCCCACTGGACATTGAGACCATCATCCAGTCGGTCAGGAAGACCTCGCGGCTAATCGTGGCCCATGAGTCACCGGAGCGGGGTGGCTTCGCCGCGGAGGTGATCGCCCAGATCGCCGACAAAGCCTTCGGTTACATTGATGCGCCCATTCAGCGGGTTTGTGCACCGTCGGTGCCCACGCCTTTCGCCAGGCACCTGGAGGACTTTATCACCGCGGACGAAACGAAGATCGCGGATCGGGTACGCAGTCTGGTTCGTGGTGAAATCTGATCTCGCGGGAGAAGGATTGTTGGGTATGTCCAGTCTGTCAGAGCAGGAGATTCGTCGTCTCGAAGAAATCGCCCGAAGGATCCGATGCCGCACCGTGCGGACTATCTCTGAGGCAGGAGTTGGCCACGTCGGCGGCTGCCTGTCGGAGGCCGATATTCTCACCGCGCTGTACTTTCACGTGATGAAGCTTGATCCTCAGCGCCCAGACTGGGATGATAGGGATCGGTTTGTCCTTTCCAAGGGCCATGGCGCAGTGGGTTTGTATTCCACCCTGGCCGAGCGAGGGTATTTCTCACCGGAACTTCTCAAGACTTTCGGCCGCATCAACAGCGCCTTCCAGGTGCACCCTGATATGCACATGGTACCTGGCATTGAGATCTCTACCGGCGCGCTTGCGCAGGGACTGTCGGCGGCGCTCGGTATCGCGCTCGCGGCCAGGCTGGACGGAAAGGCCTTTCACGTGTACTGCCTTATCGGAGACGGTGAGAGCCAGGAGGGCCAAATCTGGGAAGCAGCGCAGACAGCGGCACACTACAAGGCAGACAACCTGACTGTGATCCTGGACTACAACGGCGTGCAACTCCTGGGACCGGTGAGCGAGATTATGGAGATAGCGCCCGTCGCGGACAAGTGGCGCAGTTTTAACTGGGCTGTGGTGGAGATAGACGGGCACGATATGCGACAGATCATCACGGCCCTGGAGTTCGCAGAAGAGATCAAAGCAAGACCCTGCATCGTGATCGCACACACGACCAAAGGCAAGGGCGTCTCATACATGGAAGGCAAAGCAGCCTGGCACGGCAAGCCGCCCAATGAGAAACAATTGGCACAAGCCCTGGTGGACCTGGGATGTGATAGGGCAGGAGATGCATATGGCTGAAGCAGTGAGAGACGCATTCGGACATACCCTGGTGCAACTGGCCCGCGAAAACTCCGACATCGTGGTCCTGGATGCGGACCTGGCTACCTCCACCCGTGTCGTATACTTCGCCCAGGAATTCCCCGAACGGTTCTTCCAGATGGGGGTCGCCGAGCAGAACATGATGGGTGTGGCGGCTGGGATGGCGCTGATGGGTAAAATTCCCTTTGTCAGTACGTTCGGCGTCTTCGCTTCGCGTCGCGCCTGCGATCAGGTGGCAATCTCCGTCGCCCATTGCCGATTAAATGTCAAAATTGTCGGGGCTTACAGTGGAATTGTGAGCGGGAACAATGGAGCCACGCACCAGGCAGTGGAGGACGTGGGAATTATGCGAGCGATCCCTCACATAGTAGTGGTTGACCCCTCCGACGGCGTGGAGACAGAGCAGGTTGTACGGGCTATCGTGGCTTATGATGGTCCAGTCTATCTCCGCGTTACGCGGGACGTGTGGCCTCGGGTCTCGCCCGAAGGTTACAACTTTGTGTTGGGAAAAGCGGTGCAGGTGCGAGAGGGAGTAGATGTCACCCTCATAGGAAGCGGTATGATGAGCTCCCAATGCGTCGAGGCAACACACATTCTTTCCCGGTCGGGAATAGACGCACGGGTCTTGCACATGCCGACCTTGAAGCCCATTGATGTGGAGGCCATCGTGAAAGCCGCCGAGGAAACGGGGGGCATTGTGACGGCGGAGAACCATAACATCTACGGCGGTCTGGGCAGCGCGGTAGCGGAGGTGCTGGCGGAACACGCACCAGCGCTGATGAAGCGAGTCGGAATACAGGATTGCTACGGCGAATGTGGCGGAAACGCCGAACTGCTGTGCAAGTACGGGATGTCGCCACAGCACATTGCCGAGGCAGCACAATCCGTTCTCCAAGGGCGTAACTATAGTGTAAGGAGATTATGATGAGCAAGCCGAAAATCGGTGTTGTCGGATATGGCACCATCGGTCAGCGACTGGCCGACGGCGCAGCCCCGCAAGGGGATATGGAACTGGTAGGCGTCGTGGACGTAGCGCCCACGCTGGCGCTGAGGGCGCTCCACGAAAGTGGTATGTTCTACAAACTCTACCTGGTAGACCCGGCGCGCAAGCCAGAGTTTGATGAGATTGGCATCCCCGTCTCGGGCACGTTCGAGGAACTGCTGGAGCAAATAGACGTCGCGTTGGACGCCACGCCAGCCGGGATAGGCGCTAAGAACAAGGAACTGTACAAAAAGCACGGCGTCAAGGCCATCTTTCAGGGCGGCGAAAAGAGCGAAGTCGCGGACGTCTTCTTCCACGGCTATGCCAACTACGAGAAAGGGATCGGGCAGAACTTCTTGAAACTGACTTCCTGCAACACAACTGGCCTGATCCGGGCGGTGGATGCCATAGATCGCGAGGTCGGCGTAGAGAAAATCGCCATCACGATCATTCGGCGTGTTGCCGACCCAGGAGACACACACCGTGGTCTCGTGGATATGCTCAAGGTGGACCCGGTGCCGAATCATCAGGCGGTGGACCTGATGATGATCATGCCGCACGTGGACGCAACCGGTTTCCTGGTTCACACACCCATCACCCACGGCCACATTATCAGTATCGTGGCGACCCCCAGGAAAACGATCAGCAAAGGAACGCTGCTTGATATCTTCCGCGCTCACCCACGCATCCGTGTCGTGCGCATCGCGGATGGATTCAACTCCAACACCGCGTTGTTCAAGTACGCCCGAGACCTGGGCAACAAGCGAGGGGACATGTACGAGATCGCGGTGTGGGAGGAGTGCATCGGCTTCTCAGGCAAGGACATCCTGTTCGCGATCAACATCCCTCAAGAAGCAGTGACGATTCCCGAGACGGTGGATGGCGTGCGTGCTTGCCTGAGCATGCAGACGGACCGTCTGGAAGCAGTCGGGTTGACCAACCAGTACCTGGGGCTTGAATCCGGGCGCTAGACACAATGGACGCTGGCATTCTCACACTGGACGACTTCGACTTTCGGGACAAGACGGTCGTCCTGCGACTGGACATCAACTCGCCGATTGACCATCGGACCGGCCAACTGGCGGATGACAATCGCATCCGCAAGAGCGTACCCACGATTCTGGAACTGTCGGACGCTGGAGCGCGCGTCGTGATGCTGGCCCACCAGGGCGACACCGAGGATTACCGAAGCCTGGTCTCACTGGTCCCACACGCTGAACGGTTCACCGAGTTGGTGGGGCGGCTGGTCGCCTTCGTGGACGACATCGCCGGCCCAACCGCGACTGAGCGCATCAAGACCCTGCAGAGCGGTGAGTTGCTGTTATTGAACAACGTGCGCTATCTGACCGAGGAAGTGTCCACGTTCGTCAACTTCGTCAAACTGACGCCGGAACAGATGGCGCAGACGCGATTGGTGCGTAACCTGGCCCCGTTGGCGGACTACTACGTCTGCGAGGCTTTCGCTGCCGCGCATCGGTCTGCGCCATCACTGATTGGCTTTGCCGAAGTGCTTCCGGCAGCCGGGGGTCGTCTGTTCGTGGACGAGTTGAGTGCGCTGACGCAGGTCAAGGAAGATCCAGCGCGCCCCTGTGTCTACGTGCTGGGCGGCGCACGCATCGCTGATGCCTTCAGTATGATGAAGCGCATTCTTGATGAGGGAACGGCGGACCATGTGCTCACCTCCGGGCTGACGGGCGAGGTCATGCTGCTGGCACAGGGCTATCAACTGGGTGGCCCCACCGAGCGCTTGATCCACGACAAGGGCCTGGGTTCCTTCATTGACCGGGCGCGAGAACTGCTGGAGCATTACGGCGATTGGATCCTCTCCCCCACCGACCTTGCCGTCGATGATGGGGATCGAAAGGAGATCGCTCTGAACGATCTACCGGTAGGCCGTCTCCTTGTGGACATCGGGGAGCAGACAGTCAGGCGCTACATCGAAGTTATACGCCAGGCCGCGACCATCTTCGTCAACGGCCCGGCCGGGGTGTACGAGCAGCCGGTGAGCGCGCTGGGGACCGAGCGTCTCTGGACCGCCATCGCCGATGCGCCGGGTTATTCGGTCATCGGCGGCGGCGACAGCGTGGCCGCGGCTGCCCGGTTCGGCGTGCGAGATCGGATGAGCTACGTGTGCACTTCAGGCGGCGGCATGGTGCGTTTCCTATCGGGGCAGGCGCTGCCGGTGGTCGAGGCGCTGCGCCGCGCCGCACGCCGCTACCAGGGGGCGGGCGTCGAATGAAGATCACTGAACTGGAATTGGGGTTCGGCCACTCCACCGTCGGCGTCCAGTTGCCGACTCCCAATCTGCTGGGGGTCTTTGCGCCACGGGAAAGCGTGGAGGTGCTAGACGAGACCGCGCTCCTGCACGACGCTTTAGCCCATCCGATCGGCACCCCGCGCCTGCGCGACCTGGCGAGACCAGGAGAGAACGTCGCAGTCGTCATCAGCGACCTGACGCGCCCCTGCCCCTCTGAGCGATTGCTCCCTCTCGTGCTGGACGAACTCGCAACGGCTGGTGTTCCAGACAAGGACGTGACCATCATCGCCGCGCTCGGGCTGCATCGTCCTATGACTCCCTCGGAACT
>JADHWE010000094.1 GCA_016783675.1 Kiritimatiellia bacterium | reverse complement strand
TGACTTATGAACTCTTCGCAGTCCGGGCACGCCTCGCCTATTCGGCCTCGACTTTGCGCTTTTCGCTAGACGTCACCACAATGGCCCGTGTGCGCATCGATAATCGGCTTCACCGGCCGGATTGGCCGGTTAAGGAGCAATCACCTTCGCTGATGGCTCAACGATAGTGATTGAGAATCTGTACCTGTGAGGCGCTCATCCAACGTCTCAATTGGTTCATTGGAGCCGACACTGAGAGCCCCAGGCACGATCATTGTCCCGCGGGAGAGCAGGGGCAGGTGAGAGACGGCGAAAACGGTTCACGGGGGGGGGGCGCTGTGGCATACTCCCCGCCATGCCGAAGGAAGTCATATACCTTGATCATGCCGCGACGTCACCGGTGGATTCCGGGATTGCGGCGCGGCTTGCCGAGGACCTGGTGGACCTGGGGTGGAATACGGGAACGCGGTACGAGCTCGGGCTGACCGCGAAAAAGGCACTGGACGCGTGCCGCGAGCAGATCGCCCGTTACGTCGGCTGCGAGACGGATGCGCTAATCTTTACGTCGGGCGGGACGGAATCGAACAACATCGGTCTGCGTGCCTGCTGTGGGCAGTTCCCCGGCGGCGGCGTGCTCTGGAATTCCGCGACGACGCATCCGAGCCTGTCGGGGCCGGTCGGCGCACTGGATGAGACATGGCAGATAGACCTGATGCCGATCGCGGCGTGGGGCGCGGTGGATGTAGCGGGACTGACCAACCTGCCCGCACCGGACGTTGTTGTACTGGAATGGGTCAACAACGAGGGCGGTTTCGTGCAGCCGGTGGACGAAGTCGCAGCCCGGGCAATCGCCATGAACCCCGACGTACGCATCCTGGTGGACGGCGCGCAGGGGGTCGGCAAACTGCCGCTGCCCGACATGGCACCACTGGCCGTATTCACGTTTGCAGGCCACAAGATCGGCGCACCAGTGGGCATCGGCGGGATGATGCTGGAACCGTCGCTCAAGCTGACGCCCCTCACACGTGGCGGGGGACAGGAGCGCAGCTGGCGACCCGGCACGGTCGCGCTGCCCCTGATCCGCGCACTGTGCGGCGCGCTGGAACGCATCACGGGACGTGAGGCAGCGCCGTTCGATTTTGCCCCGTTCGACGACGGGGACGTGCCAACCCCCATCCGGATACCGGAGGGACGCTACTCCCCATGTATTACCGTCTTGAACGTGGCACCGGTGGAAGGGGAGGTGCTGCAGCATCACCTCGAAGAAGAAGGGATCTTCCTGGGTACCGGCAGCGCATGCAAGTCGACCAAGAAAGGCCTCTCCCCCATTCACAAGGCGCTGGGAATGGACGCGCAGGCGAGTCGCTGCACGGTGCGTTGGAGCACCTTCCCGGGGCAGGACATCGAAGAACTGAACCGGGCCTGGCAACGGCTGGTCCACCACTGGCGCGAGCTAAAGCGATTTTTTTGACGGTGCGCCCGATGTGGTGTGAGGCTGGCGTGCCGACCATGCTCACGCTCCCCGGGCACAGAAACTGAGTTTGTGGCCAGCCCTGTAAGAGGAAGAATCTCTGTCACCACCGGGACAAGCCCGGTGGGGGCCTATTCCAGAGCAAGTGATGACTGAGACGGACATGTGGATTGTGCGGTATGCGGAGATTGCGTTGAAGGGCGGGAACCGTGCTTTCTTTGAGCAGGCGCTGCACCGGGATATCAAGCGGCGACTGGCAGCGTGCGGTGCTCCCGCGGTGACGCGTACGCATGGACGGCTATGGGTCAACGACGATCCGAAGTATCGCGAGCAGGTACGGCGCGAGCTGCAACTTCTGCCGGGCATCCAGAGCTTCAGCCTGGCGCACCGGTGCGCGAACGACTTGGAGACACTGAAGACGCGCGGCTGGGAGATCTTCCGGGATGCGTGGGCGGCAGATCGGCCCACACGCTTCCGCATCACGACGCGACGCGCCGACAAGCGCTACCCGATGAAGAGCGAGGAAGTAAGCCGTGAGCTGGGCGCACACCTCCTGCAGAATGCGCCCGATGGTCTGCTCTCGGTCAGCCTGAGCGAGCCTGAGCTGAACCTGCACGTCGAGATACACGGCGACTTCGCGGCCGTTCACCTCGTGATTGAACAAGGCACCGGCGGACTGCCAATCGGCACGGGTGGGAACGTGATGTGCCTCCTGAGCGGGGGCATCGACAGCCCCGTGGCGGCGTGGCAGATGATCCGGCGCGGCTGTAAGGTGCACCATGTTTTCTTCGAGAACCGCACGTTCCTCGGTCGCGGCGCGTACGACAAGGTGGAACGACTGTCGAAACAACTGGCGCATTTCCAGGGAAGAACAACGCTGACCGCAGTGCCGTTCTCAGACATCCAAGTCGCAATCCGGGACCACTGCGAGCCGCGCAACCGCGTGGTGCTCTATCGCCGATTCATGTACCGCATTGCCGAGCGGATCATGCGCAGGCATCGCTGCCTCGGTCTCGTAACGGGAGAGAACATCGGACAGGTGGCTTCTCAAACACTGGAAAATTTGCGCGCCGTCGACATTACGGTTGAAGCCCCCGTCTACCGACCGCTGCTCTGCATGGACAAGCTGCACATCATCGACATCGCGAAGCGGATCGGCACGTTCGAAACCAGTATCGAGGAAGCCCCGGATTGCTGCTCGGTCTTCCTGCCCAAGCGCCCCGAGACACGCGCCAGGATTGAGGCCATGGAAGCCGACGAAACGCACCTCGATGTAGAAACTCTGGAGCAACAGGCCATCGAAGCGGCCGATTGCATCAAGTTAGGCTGACGGCAACACCAGGCTCATCATGCGCCCGCCCTCTTCGAAGAGAAGCGCCCGGTTACGCAGTTCGTTCAGCCCCTGACCGATGTCCCCGAATGTTGATACGATCTCCGCCTCACGCCGTGGTTCCTCCAGATAGAGGAGTAGGTCGCGAGAGCTTGAATCGAGCCAATACCGCGTTTCATTCCCGCCGCGTGAATCGTAGATTCCGGACCGCTCGCCCTCCTTGAACATAACCAGCCGCGCCTGCGGCTGCCCGTCGCTGCCGAAATAGCGTGCATCCCACCGGTCCACCGCCGCGTTCATTGAAGTGAGCCACGCGTCCTGGCTTGAGACGTCCGCACCGCGATCGATGAAGACGTTGGCCAGATTGAGCAGGGCGTCGGGATCGGCCGGATACGTCAGTGCATAGAAGTCCTGCGGTTCGAGATTCAGGCCAAACGCCTCCGGATCAGCCAGGTAGCGGCTATTCCTGACGAAGTTCACCGGAAACGCGCCTTCGGGCGGGTGCAGATGCGCCAGGCGCGGTATATCTTGCAGGTACTTCTCGTAGGTTGCCTCGTCCTCTCCGGGCGAGAACAGGAGCAGGTTCCACCTGAGCGTGATGGGATGGCTGCTGCACTGCTTCAGGAAGCGAATGTTCTGGAACGCGGTCAGCCCCTTCTTCATCAGCTTCAGCGTCGAAGTCGCAAGCGCCTCAATGCCGGGCTGCAGCAAACGGACGCCGGCCTCTGAGAGTGTCCGGATCTCTTCGGCATCAAGAGTGGGACGCACCTCGTATTGGATACAACCGTCCTCCGGCGCCGCAATCCGCGTGAATACCTCGCGCGGATATCGCTCCGGCATGATGCTGTCCACGGCCATGAAGAAGGGGGTCTCACCGCCCTGTTTGAGAAGCGCGCCAAACTGTTCAACGGCACGCTCGGGCGTCATGGTATGGAAGCGACATGCTTCCGCATTAAGACCACAGAAGCTGCACTCTGACTTGTCGCCCCACCAGCAGCCCTCCGAAGTCTGAAAGAGCAGTGCGGGGACAATACTTCCCCCGGGGAAGCGCCGGTGAAGCGTGGCAAGGAAGTCCGTGTAGTCGGGCGGCGGAAGCTGCTCCCACGCATGATCGTGTACGGGCGGCGTGATGCGGTTCGCGTCCCTATTTTTCGAACAGACACCCGCGACCTCAAAGGGCACACCCGACTCCTGTTCGATGAGGTGCCGAACGAGTTCAGGAAGGCTGCTGAGGGCCGGACCGGTGAAGACGTAGTCGATGGCGTCAAGCTGGCGCGCCAGCTCCTGCCCGATCACGCCCTCGCAGGCGGCGCCACCAAGAAGCGTCACGACATCGGTGTTGGCCCTCTTGATGCGCTGGGCCAGCGCGGCAGACGGAACAGTCTGTGCAAACAATGTGGTGAAACCGACGACATCGGCCTGGTCTAGCTGGTGGTGCTCAACCAGTTCATCCAAGACGTCCGCGAGGTGGCGGCGCGGTCCGGCCGCGAACGCGCGCACGGCGGCACTGTCGCTGCTGTCCTCGAAGCAGTATCGATTGAGATAGGCGTCGGTGTTGTCGGGGGCGTCCGGGAAAGCCACGTCGCGAAAAAGCCAGTCGCCGATCCCGGTCATGAGACCGCGATGCGACAGGACGTGATCATAGAGAGGCGGCATGTGGTCGATCTGCACGATCTCCATGTTGAGATAGAGAATCTCAACATCCAGGTCGTGCCCGAACGTTTGATCCAGAATCGCCTTGAGCTGCGTCAGGGCAAGGGAGGGCATCGCTACGTGCCCGAAAGGCATGTTGACGAGCTTAATGATCATGGGAGGCTAAGGAATACAGGGCACTAGAATCAGGCCTGCCGCAACAGGACGCGAACGACATCGGCGGCCGTAAACTCGGGGTTATCCCCGTCGCAGAAACGTGGGATTCCGGCCACGTCGTCGCCCAGCGTCAGAAGCGGCAACTCGGTGCTGCCGTCGTTGCGGATTTGCGGCATCCCCACGTTGGCGATCAATGCATTGCAGAGACACTTGCGACCCTCCGTGGAGGCTGCGTCACCGCCCTTCGCCGTGTACGTCTGTTCCGGCTCAGCCGGGCAGCGATACCCGATCGACCCGTCCGGCTTGCGGTACATCTCGCGCAGGAGACCGATGTCGCAGATGCGGCGGCGTCCCTCAAAGACGGCACTTTCCGAAAGCGTCCCTTCGAGCCGGGCAACTTTGAACGGGAAACCGGTCGGCGACGCATCGGGGTCGGTGAACACCACCGCCTCGCCACGTAACGCCTGTCGCACGAGTGCGTGACGCACGTCGGTCGTCAACCCCGATTCCTGGCAGAGCGCAAATGCCGTGCCCACCTGGACACCCGTGGCCCCTTCGGCCAGTGCCTCATCCACACGGTCGGGCGATCCATAGGTTCCGGCCAACCAGAACGGCAGACCCAGATCGCGAATTTGCTTGAGACGCACCTCGTCGCGCAGCCCGTAGACCGGCTGCCCTGACTCGTCAAACTCACCAGCGCCACGCGGCGGCGCGTTGTGTCCACCGGCACGGTTGCCCTCAACCACCAGCCCTTCGATCGAACCGGTTGCACGGCGCACCAGCGTCTTGGCCAGCACACTGGAAGAAACAATCGGGAAGAATGCCGGACGCCCGAGCGGCGTTGCTGGGGTCGCCTCTTCCACAAACTCCGCCGGATCGAACTGCATCCGGGCCAGCTCTATCTTGTCGGCGCCCTGCACCGGAACCGGGTAGCTGGCCGGCTCGTGATTGACGAAGCGGTCCAGCACGGCGGGAATCTCGAGCGGAATACCCGCCCCCATGATGACGACGGCCACGCCCGCAAGCATGGCCCCATAGATCGAGGGCAGGTGCGGAAACTGGATCTTCTCCAGGTAGTTGATACCCACCGGATTGTTGTGCCCCTCGCGGGCGAGGAAGACTTCCACAAAATTGCTGGCAAGACTCAGTTCTTCTGATTCGCGATCGCCCTCAAGCGTATCCATGCGCGGCTTGGCATAGGGCGCGTCTGAATCGCGGCCGCCGGGAATGAAGTAGCTCGACAGGATGCGCTGGACCATGGCCGGAAACGGAAAATGGCTCAGGGCGCGGTGCACATGGCCGCCGGGATCACCGTCCTGCAGTCGACGGACCAGGACGTGGGAGAGACCGGTACCAGAGACAACGCCCAGCTGTCCGAGACTGGAGACCGCACGCGCCAGCACCCAGTTCGAGACCGCCGCCCCCATGCCCCCCTGTATGATTCGTGGAGTCGGTGTATTCATTGATCAGGAAGTATGGAGTGTCGGAGATGAGATGGCCAGAAGGAAAGCATCACTTGTCGACAATGCAGAGCAACCCGTCATCCCACGTTGTTCAGCGCCTCGCGAACCACGCTGGCATCGGCATTGGCAGGGGCATCCGCGTCAGCTGGCGCTACCAGCTCACAGACGTCCTCCACGAAGCCAGGCGGGTAGTCCAGCTTCCCCAGCACGTCGCGGGCGATGGCATGGATGGCTTCGGCGGAGCGGCCGGACGACGTGCCGCGGCACCCGAAGCCGATAACCACGCTGGCGAACACCACGTTCGGATCGGCCTCGGAACAGGAACGCAGCCGTTGTTCCGTCCGCTCCAAAAGCTGCCACACCGAGTTCAAACGCCGCTTGCCCCAGCCAAAGCGATCCGACGCCACGGCAACGAGGGCCTCCTTGCGCACAGTGGCTTTCATGGACTCGTACTGCTTGTACTTCTCGTCCCCGAGGCACTCGCGGGCGTACTTGCACCAATCCAGGCACGACTGTGTCGAGGTACGCATTGCCGTGGCCCCGCAAGCCGTGCAGGTGCCGGAGGGTTCATCGCTCCACACCTCCGCGTCACCGCCGCAGGCAGGGCACTTCACGATCTCAATGCGCGGTTGCGCAAGTGCCGAGCTTCCCGGACACCGTTTAAAGCTCATGGGCGTCTCCCTGGTTCACGCCATCCCCTCCCTGTCGGCCCTGTCCGCTATGATACCACACTGTGACAGTCTCATCCATTGCCTGCATCGGGGAGTCGTCCGGTCAGCAGACGCTGCACGACGGGACACTTCATGCAGGGCAGCAACAGATCATCGTCGTCCTCGAGGACAGGGTGACAGTCCTTCGATCCAATAAACCAGCAGAACTGCCCCCGCCCAACGGTGAAGCTGGCGCAGCCCTCCCGCTGTTCGGGTGTGCACTTCCGGATTTCCCAGCATGGGACGTCATCCAGGCTCTGCTTCCGATACAATGCCAGCAGGAGAAGCAGCTGAATCACAACGCGGACCGGCACATCGCGCCATCCCTGTTCGTAGCTCTGCACAGCCTTTTCGGAGATGCCGAGCGCCCTGGCCAGCTCGGCCTGGGTCCGTCCCAGGATCTTGCGAATCCGTTTGACGGTCATGGCGTGCCCATCAGCACTGCTTTTCTCTGGTTTCTTCATTGCGTCACCATGCCCCCTGCCCCCCCTGTGCACCCCCCCTGTGCAATGGGGGGTCACAAAGGCCGCGAACGCGCTTGACTACCACAGTGTGGTGGTGCATCATTAACTGCACAACGACATTTATGATACGCCGATCTGCGGCATTGCGTCCAGCCAAGTTTTCCGGCAAGGTACCGGTGCGAATTGACTCACGATAAATGTCACCGGGGCGAGAAAAGGTGGGCGAGCTGATCAGGGTTGTTGACTCATATTCAATGTCACCGAAGGGAGGCATCGAATATGACACGACAATCCAAGGAAGAATACCTGTTGAAG
>JADHWE010000093.1 GCA_016783675.1 Kiritimatiellia bacterium | reverse complement strand
GCAGCGTGCTCTTCCACGTAGCAGTACGCATCCTCCATTGTCGTTAGCAGTTGGTCAGCAGTATCCATCGGCAAGATCATTCCTTACGCATTCAACGCCATTCGCTAGGTCTGCAAACTCGTCACCAACATTACAGCCCGGCCTCACCGACAAGATCCGTCACACTGCATCCCAGGCCTTTGGCTACACGCCCAAGCATGTCGATGGTCACATTCTGTTCTCCACGTTCCAGCAGCCCGACATAGTTCCTATGGCAATCAATGATCTCGGCGAGGCTCTCTTGCGATACGCCCATCTCCTCGCGTCGTCGTCGGATGGCCAACCCAAGTTGCTTCCGGTTGCGCCGACTTGTTCTCAGTGTTTTCATGCTTGCCAGCACAGCATACTAGTGTATCCTTGTCCACACAGTATAGATGTGCTGGCAGCAAAAGGAGGCAAGAAGTGAAGTTCTTCATCTATGCACGGAAGTCAACGGAGGATGAGGCCCGCCAGGTCCTATCCATCGAGTCGCAACTTGATGAACTCCGAGCGTTCGCGCGGAAGGAATCATTGCAGGTCGTGCGCGAGTACGTCGAGGCGAAGACGGCGAAAGAACCCGGTCGACCTGTCTTCAACGAAATGATGCAGGCTGTGGAGAACGGCGAAGCTGAAGCTCTGCTTGCATGGCACCCCGACCGCCTAAGTCGCAACAGTGTTGATGGGGGTCGTTTGGTGCATGACCTCGACACGGGGAAGCTCCGGGATCTGAAGTTTCCATCGGCCTGGTTTGAGAACACACCGCAAGGCAAGTTTGTATTATCCATGGCCCTGGGAATGGCGAAGTATTACGTCGACCATTTATCGCAGACCATACGTCGCGGCATCCGTAAGAAGCTGCGTGACGGCATCTATCCGAACATGCCGCCGCCAGGTTACATGAACGATCCGCAGACGCGTACTATCGTCTTCGATGAAAAGCGCGCCCCGATCATCCGCCGCATGTTCGAGTCCTACGCAACAGGTGACTACAGCGGGGCAGACATCCGCCGCATGGCCGAGGAATGGGGGTTGGTCGGCGTCAGGGGTAAGCCGCTCTCGATGAGCCGCGTCCACGCCATCCTTGCGAACACATTCTATATCGGCATCTTCAAGTTCAGTGGCGAGGTCTACGAGGGTAAGCACCCACATCTCATCACTCGCGAGCTGTTCAAGCGCGTGCAGGATGTGCGCGAACGGCGCAGCAGACGCCGACGCCCGAAGAAGCATCCGTTCCCCTTGCGCGGTCTGATCCGCTGTCACGAATGCGGCTGCATGGTCACGGCCACGAAGAAGAAGGGGCACAGCTACTACCACTGCGGCCACCGACGCGGCCCATGCCCCACGAAGACCATTCGGGAGGAAGCACTTGCCGCGCTTCTCCGGGAGAGCATCCGACGAGTCTCCATTCCCGATGACTGGGCGGACAAGATGCTTGCCGAGGTTAGAACGTGGAAGCAGGCCGAAGACGTGAAGCAGGCCGACATCGTAGCGGGTCAGAAAGCGGAGCTCGACCAGATGCAGGAACGGCTTGACCGCCTGCTTGACGCCTACATCGAGGGCATACTCGACAAGGACGAGTTTGCCGCCAGGAAAGAGCAGTACGTCAACAGGAAGGCGGAACTTGCCGACTCGGTGGCACGATTCGAGACCGGCGGGGCATCTCGGTTGGAACCTCTGATCAGTTTCATAACTGACTCCAGGCAAGCGCGATACGTCGCCGAGAGCGAGAGTCTTACCGATCTGCGGAAATGGCACCATTTGGTCGGTTCGAACCTGCTGTTTGCGTCGGAAGTGATCCAGATGGACGGAGTGTCAATGTCGGAAACCGTGACCGCGCACGCTGTGCGCGTGGGTGAGAAGTCGCAGGAACCGGACGGCGCGTCCGTTCGGTCGATGGATGGGTCTCGCGGCGGCCCTGCCGCACGCTCGAACCTTTCTCCTGAAATTGAAAAGCGGGTGGGGAGTCAGAAAACCCTAGTAAACAAGGCCATTTCACGTCGCCCCGCCTCGTCGGCGGGTCGCTCGTCAGAAAATCGCTCCGAGTTCATTCCAATTCTTCCGGCGGACATCGCCGCCGGGGATGGGCCAGATTCAGCCTTCCGATTCCTCGGATCGAAGACCGATCCGATCTTGCATGTCAGCTTCCCGAGTCCGTGGAATCTCGTCGCCGATTTCGCCGTCAAAACCGGCGAAAATCGGGAAAACTCAAATTGGCGGAGGGAGTGGGATTCGAACCCACGGACCCTTGCGGGTCGCCGGTTTTCAAGACCGGTGCTTTCGTCCACTCAGCCATCCCTCCGGCTCGATCTACGGCTGGAGACGGTATCGATTTCCGGTAAGGATGACCAGTCAGAAAGGGAACGGGTAGCGAGAGTGCCCGGAATTGTGTATAGTGGCTGTTTTCTCACCCGGGCTCTTTACGGACAAGTCTTCAATGAGTAACGACACATCACACAGCACGATACGTAACCTTGGTCGCATCATGGCGTACGTGAGGCGTTACTGGATCGCGTTTGTTGCCACCATTGCTTTCGGCCTCTTCAAGTTCCTCTGTCCGCTGGCGGTGATCTGGGTTTTCGGCCAGGCGCTCGACATCCTCCATGCGCTGCGGGCTGGCGATATTGGGAGCGATGCTGCGTGGAGCGAGATCGTTAGGCTCTTTGTGATCGGTGGCGTCGTGGCCTTGATCAACCCCATTCCGGCGTACCTTCGCACGATCATTGGGGTTCGGGCGACTGTCCAGGTGGTCCGCGATATACGGTGCGACCTCTATGCCCACGTTCAGAAACTGTCGCACTCCTTCTATGACGCCAACCGCTCCGGGTCGTTGACCAGCCGCATCATCAGCGATGTGCAGACCCTGAGGCCCTTTCTGAACCAGACTTTGATTCAGTCATGGATCAATCTCGGCGTGATCATCGTCGTGCTGACCTATTTCTTCCAGCGGAGCGTAGCGCTGGGCGTGCTCTCGATCATCCTCATTCCAATACATGTCACGGTCGTGCGCACGCTCGGCAGTCGCGTTAAGAGGCTGGCGCGAAAGATGCGGAGCAAGCTGGCTTGGCTGTCGGGAAACACACAGGAGAAGTTGGCTGCGGCCACAGTGGTCAAGGCGTTTACGCATGAGGATGAGGAGATTCAACGCTTTATTGACGACTCCCAGATACTGGTTACCCTGGGCGTGCAGACCGCACATCTCGGCGGCTTGAACCAGGCCATCATGACTACGCTGGGCATGCTGGCGCCGCTGCTGGTTATTCTCGTGGGAGGGCACCTGGCGATTTTCTCGCCGGGGACGGTGTCGATCGGACTGCTTGTGCAGTTCGTTATGATGCAGGGGCGCCTCTATATGCCGTTCAACCAGCTCGCGCAAAGCATGATGACCACGGCTACAGCCCTTGGTTCGATGGACCGTATCTTCGAGATCTTCGACACGGAGCCCGAAGTGTCCGACCGGCCGGATGCCATTCCGGCCCGGGAGCTCGACGGCAGCATCAGCTTCGAGAACATCAGCTTCTCGTATCCGCCTGAGGATCGTTCGCGCATCATTGACGACTTCTCGATCGCGGTTCCAGCCCGCACGTCCCTGGCGCTGGTCGGCCCCTCTGGCAGCGGCAAGAGCACGATTGCCCGGCTGCTGAACCGCTTCTACGAGGTGAACGATGGACGCATCTGTATCGACGGTCGGGATATCCGTGACTACCAGATCACCTCCTTGCGCGGACAGATCGGCCTGGTTCCGCAGGAGCCCATACTCTTCTCAGGTTCGGTTTTGGATAACATTCTCTATGGTCGGCCGGGCGCTACGTTCGATGAGGTGCAGGAGGCCGCCACGAATGCCAATGCGGTCGAATTCATTCACGACATGCCCGATGGGTTTGAGACGGTTATCGGGGAGCGCGGCATAACACTGTCCGGTGGACAGCGCCAGCGTATCGCGATTGCACGCGCCTTTCTTAAAGATCCGCCCATCCTGGTGCTGGACGAAGCGACAAGCAGCCTCGATTCAGAGAGCGAGCGGATCATACAACGGGCACTGGACCGCCTCATGAGGAACCGTACCACGCTCATTATTGCCCATCGCCTGTCAACCATCCGCAACGCCGACCAAATCGCTGTTCTGAAGGATGGCTGCCTCCTCGAAAAGGGTAGCCACGAGATGCTCCTCACCGAAAACGGCCTCTACGCACACCTGTGTCATCAGCAGGAATTGGGCGTCTAAAAAGGATGGTCGGGGCGGGGAGATTCGAACTCCCGACCTTCCCGACGTACGTCGGGACGCGCTATCTGTTGTGGGGTCCAAAAGGATGGTCGGGGCGGGGAGATTCGAACTCCCGACCTCTTGCTCCCGAAGCAAGCGCGCTACCAGGCTGCGCTACGCCCCGACTTTCTGAACCCTCGGAGAGTGGCGGGAGCGACGAGACTCGAACTCGCAACAACCAGATCGACAGTCTGGGACTCTAACCAAATTGAGCTACGCCCCCTCAAAAAGGAGCCCGTATAATAGTCAGCGGCGCTCCGAAGGCAATAAAAAAAATCGGTCCTACAAAATCTTCAGTTTAGGCAGGTCCTGAATGTCGATTGCGCCGACCAGTGCACCCTTGTCATCGACCACGAGCAGGTCGTCGATATTGCGTTCCTCGTAGATCTTGAGGACGTTGACGGCAAGCTGGTCGGGCGTGACGCTGATTGGATCCGGGGTCATCATTTCGGCAATCGGTGCGGCCAGGAGGTCTTCGCGTGCGATATGCCGGCGGAGATCGCCGTCGGTGAAAATGCCGAGCACACACTGGCTCCCGTCCACTATCGCCACGGAACCCGCGCGTGCCTGGGTCATGGCACAGAGGGCCGCTTCTACGTTGGCATCGGCCGGGACGCTGGCCAGCCGTTCCCCGGTACGCATGATGTCGGAGACGTGGAGCAGCAAGGTGCGGCCAATAGCGCCGGCCGGGTGGAGGAGGGCATAGTCCTCTTTCTGAAATCCACGCGCATCGAGCAGGACCATCGCCAACGCATCCCCGAGCGCGAGCGTGGCGGTTGTGCTGGTCGTGGGGGCCATGTTGAAGGGGCAGGCTTCGCGTTCAACCGCCACAGAGAGAATCACGGCGCTGAACTCAGCCAGTTGGCTGTCGGGTTCGGCGGTCATGGCCACGATGGGGATGTCGAGACGCTGTACGACGGGTAGGATGTTGAGCAACTCCTCGGAGGCGCCGGAGTAGCTCAGGGCCAGCAACACGTCGCCCCGGCTGAGAATGCCGAGATCGCCGTGCATGGCCTGGGTCGGGTGCAGCACGACGCTCGTGGCGCCGGTGCTGGCCAGCGTGGCGGAAAGCTTCTCGGCAATGTGATGGTTCTTGCCCACGCCGGACACCACGATCTTGCCTTTCCGTTCAAGGCAGTTGAGAATCAGGTCGGTGGCGCGACCGAATTCGGGACCGATGCTTTCCCTGACATTCTGCAGGCCGCCGATCTCGATATCCATCACCTCGCGGGCGCGTTCTTCGTAGTTGATGCTTGTACTCATGCGTGATGCTGTATCATCTCTCGGGGCAAGGGTCAAGATGACCAGGATGTTTCCCGGCTTTCACGCCTTGATTGTATAGGAGATCCCTCGGCTTCGCTCGGGATGACAATTCTCTAGGCTTTTGTGTCATGCCGAGCGCAGCCGAGGCATCTCATCTCATGCTGCGACATTCCTGTCTTCTGCCGCATTTGACACTCTGCAGCTATTCGAAGTACCATGTCGGTTCAGCAACTGAGGAGTGGCGATGAATGGTGCGGTGTTGGTATTGGGCGGTTCCGCTATCTTCCTGGCGGCCTATTTCTTGTACGGGCGCTACCTGGACAAGCTGTTTGGGACGAACCGGTCGCTCCAGACGCCTGCACACACACGCAAGGACGGGGTCGACTTTGTCCCCACACCGCCGATGGTGCTGTTCGGTCACCATTTCGCCTCGATCGCGGGGGCCGGGCCCATCGTGGGGCCGATCCTGGCGGCTTACTTCGGGTGGGGCGCCGTGGCGATCTGGGTGCTGGTCGGCTGCATCTTTATCGGCGCGATGCATGACTTTGCCGCGCTCTTCCTCTCAGTACGTGATGAAGGCCGCTCCATCGGGCACGTCATTGAACGCGAGCTGGGCTACGTGGGACGGCAGATCTTCCTGCTGTTTGCCTGGGCGGCGCTGATCCTGGTGGTGGCGATTTTCGCCGTCTTCGTGGCCCGAGCTTTCGTGAAAACGCCGTCGGTGGCCACGGCCTCACTGCTGTTCGTTTCGATGGCGCCGGTCTTCGGGTGGCTGGTCTACCGTAAAGGTCTGTCGATTCTCGCCGGGTCCCTGATCTTCGTTCCGCTGCTCTTTGCGTTTGTCTGGGTGGGACTGGTGTTGCCGCTGGATCTTACGGCGGTGCTGGGGGTGACCGCTGAACGGGCTGAGCAGATATGGCTTGTCGTGCTGTTTTTGTATGTCTTCGTAGCGTCGACGATTCCGGTATGGCTGCTGCTCCAGCCGCGCGACTACCTGAACTCCTATCTGCTCTACGCGATGATCCTGGCGGGGTTCCTCGGCATTCTCGTGGCGCAGCCGACGCTGGATATGCCGGCGTTTGTTGGATGGACCGCGGTCAGTCCGGCCGGCAGTCCCATGATGCTTTTCCCCATCCTGTTTGTCACGGTGGCCTGCGGTGCCTGCTCCGGATTCCACTCCATGGTAGCGTCGGGGACGACTTCGAAACAGCTTTCCTGCGAGAGCCATGTGCGCCCAATCGGGTATGGCTCTATGTTGGTCGAGGGCGTACTGGCCCTGATGGCGTTGACCTCCGTGGCCTACATGAGCCACGAGGGATACATTGAGACGCTCACCACGCAGGGAGCGGTCAGTGCGTTCGCGGGGGGGCTGGCCTCGTTCGTGGCGCGCCTGGGGCTCCCGATCGAGGCGGGACGTACGTTCATTGCGCTGGCGATTTCGGCTTTCCTATTGACGACGCTCGACACCGCGACGCGCCTGACACGCTTCACCTGGCAGGAGCTGTTTCTCCCCGCCGCGGCGCACGGTGGCCACGAGGCGGATGAGAAGCCGGTTGCCCGCTTCTTTGCCAATCGATTCCTTGCGACGGCGATCGCAATCGGCGGGGCAGGCTACCTGGCGTTTAGTGGCGATGCATTTGAGATCTGGCCGGTCTTCGGCGCCTCTAATCAGCTTCTGGCGGCGCTGACGCTGCTTGTTGTGACGCTGGTGTTGATTCGAAGGAAGTCGAACTACTGGATTTCGCTGATCCCCATGGTGTTCATGATGCTGGTCTGTGTCTGGGCCCTGGTCAGCCTCGTCATGGTCAATCTACGCGCTGAACCCACCCGCTGGGCACTGGTGGTGGCGGGTGTTTTCCTGCTGGTCATGGCGCTGGTCCTGCTGGTCAGAGCAGCAGTTGCGGTCCGGGCTGAGCGACAGAGTTGACGCCCACCCGGTTTTTAGTCTTTAATACCGGCCTGTTTTTGAGCGACTACGGGGGTAGCGCCAAACGGAACCCGCTAATAGGCCCCTTTTTTGGGGAGAGGTGCAGGATACAACCATGGCACGTGAA